>NZ_JBHMCY010000122.1:0-12628 GCF_042430725.1 Streptomyces cinereospinus
GTGGGGGCGTGCCCATGGTGGGGGCGGGCCCGGGGTGGGGGCGTGCCCATGGTGGGGGCGGGCCCGGGGTGGGGGCGTGCCCATGGTGGGGGCGGGCCCGGGGTGGGGGCGTGCCCATGGTGGAGGCGGGCCCGGGGTGGGGGCGTGCCCATGGTGGAGGCGGGCCCGGGGTGGGGGCGGGTCCGTGAGGGCCGTCGGGTCCCGGGGACCGTCAGGGGCTCAGCCGCCCGCCTGTTCAGCCGTCTGCGGCACCGGTGCCGGCGCCGTGGCGGGCACCACCAGGCGGTACCCGATGCCCCGTACCGTCTCGATCCACTCGCGGTTGCCGAGCTTGCCGCGCAGCGAGCCGACGTGGACGTCGAGGGTGCGGGTGGAGCCGAACCAGTTCTCGTCCCAGACCTGGGCCATGATCTCCTGCCGCCGGTGCACCGTGCCGGGCTCCTCCAGGAGCAGCGCCAGCAGGTCGAACTCCCGCCGGGTGACCGGTATTTCCTCACCGTGCAGGACGACCGTACGGGTGCGCAGGTCGAGGGCGAGCGGACCGGCGCTGAGGGTGTCCCTGGGGGCCGGCACGGCGGGCGGGGCCGGCGTGGCGCCGCGCGCCGCCCGGTCCGCGGCCGGCGGCTCCGTGCGGTGGTCCTCATGCCCGGGGCAGGTGCCGGAGCGCCGGAACAGCGCCTGGATGCGGGCGATCAGCTCGTAGGAGCCCACCGGCTTGTACGCGAACGCGTCCGCGCCCATGTGGAAGGCCATCACCCGGTCCAGTTCCTCGGCCCGGTCGCTCATGGCGAGGATGGGCACGCAGGAGCGTTCCCGGATGCGCCGGCACACCTCGTGCCCGGCGAGGTCCGGCAGGCCCAGTTCGAGCAGCACCAGCGCCACGTCGTCCACCAGGTCCAGCGCGCCGGCCCCGGTCGCGGCCCGCTGCGGGACGAACCCGTGCACGGTCAGGGCCTGCGCGAGCGATGCGGCCACGCTGTCATCGTCATCGACGATCAGAACGGTCCTCATCGGTGTCTCCCAGCGCCGTGGCCCGCCCGCCCGGGGTGTCCCGGGCGGTGTGAAGAGGGTCTAAAAAAACTGGTCGAACGGTATCTTCTGCTATGTTTATCAAACGCATCGGCCCGACTTCAAGCCTTGCGGGGGCCCGCCGGTCCCGCCCTTGCGACGGAACCGGTCCCTCCGGGGCCGCAGGCGTGCGGAACGGTGGGATCCACCCCCGCCAGGTGGGGGATCCCGGCCGTCTCACACTGTCCTGACGGTCCGCTCACACAACTGCAGATGCTTGCCGAAACCCTGAACGGGCCTGCGTTGAAAGCGCGTCGGGGCGCCCGCGAGCATGGAGAAGTCTCAGGAGAACCCAGAGATCCGGGGGATTCGGATGCACGAGGTTCGGCAACTCGCCGACGATCACAGGAGCAGGGACTGCGCGTCCCTGGGCGGTCGGATCTGCGCCACGTGCGTGGGCCGGCTGCACCGGGAGTTACGTGCCCTGCGGGAACTCTACGAAGAGAGCGACCAGGCCCTCACCCACACCCCGCCCCAGCTGCGCGAGCGGGTCAGCGGCAGCCGGAGCACCGTGGGCATCGTGCTGGACGACGGCGCGGTGGCGCTGCGGGCGGAGGTCACCGACGTCCTCGCGCAGTGGGCGCGGCTGGTGGTGGACGAGCGCCCGGACCGGGCGCGACGGCTCCGGGAGCCACGGGTGGACGACCTGGTGCGGTTTCTGCAGCAGCAGGTGCCGTGGCTGGCCGGCCACCCCGCGGCGGTCGACTTCGACGAGGAAGTCACCGAACTGCTCACCGCCTTCGGCAAGCTGTTCGGCCCCGGCCGGACGCGCCGGTTCTCGCTCGGCTCGTGCCTGGAGCCGGGGTGCGACGGCACGCTGCACGGGGTGATGTCCTCGGGCGGTGGCCGGGTGCCCAGCCACGTCACCTGCGACGCCGGGCACGCGCTGCCGCCGCACCAGTGGATGCGGGTGGCCGACCGGCTGGAGGGTGAGGCCGCGTGACGCAGGAGCAGGACCGGGGGCGGCGCAGGGTCCCGACCGAACTGGCCGCCCTCGCGATGGGGGTGTCCGAGGCCACCATCCGCAAGTGGGCGAGCCGGCGGAAGATCACCCGGTACGGCGGCCCGCAGCGGGCGGAGTACGACCTGGACGAACTGTTCCGGCTGTCCCGCCGCAACGATTCCAGGTAATTCCCGATCTTCGGCAACGGCGCCGTCGAATAGGGTTTTGCCCTCACCCGCCGCACCGCCACGCGAACCATCACGAGAAAAGGACGCGGATCCGTGCGGGGATCCCGTCGAGCAGCTCCCACGGCCGACCCCCAGGCCGTGGGAGCTGCTCCTTTTGGTTAATCGATCACCATTCGATCACCATCCGATCATTAGTCGACCGTGAATCGATCATTCTCAAGTAGTCGCGGCAAAACCGTAGTTGACGAAGCTCGGGCCAAGGTGTCACACTTTTCCCGGCGCCTTCATGCCTCTGACTCGAAATCCGTATTCCACGTCGGTGATTCCGGCCGGGATGCGGATTTTTTGTTTCCCCGGCGTTTCCCCGACTAGAGGAAGTGTGGTCGATGCCTGTTTCAACCTGGACGCCCGTCGGTCGCTGGACGGGTACGGTCACGCACGACGGCGAGGTGGACGACTACACCGTCACCTTCGAGCCGGACGGTTCGCTCTCGGTCACGACGAGGAAGAGCACCGGCACCGGCTCCTGGTCCGTGACCGGCGAGAGCGAGCTGGAGTTCTCGCTGCGCGAGGACTTCAACCTCGACATCACCCAGATCAGCCCCAACGGCCACCGCGCCGCCTACATCCAGATCGACATCACCGCGCGCCACGACGGTGACGCGCTCACCGGTGAGGGCAAGGCCGTCGTGCACGGTCCGGACGGCGTCGTGATCTACGGCACGGACGCCACGACCGAAGCGCGCCGGGTGTCATGACCCGGCTGCAGGCGGCGGATCCGGCCGCCCTGGCCGCCGCGGTCGCCCGGCTGACCGACCTCGCCGAGCTGCGGAAGCTCGCCGGCCGCTACCTGGCCAGCCTCGACGAGGGCGACTTCGGCGAGTCCTGGGCCAAGTCCCTGTTCACCGAGGACATCGAGATGACCTTCCCGGTGGGCAGCCACCGGGGCCTCGCCGGTGTCGGCGGCTTCACCACCGAGATCATGGCGCGCTGGGGCCGTACGCACCACCACGGCTCGGACAGTTCGGTCGACCTCGACGGCGACCGGGCCGAGCTCGGCTGGAGCCTGATCGCGTCCCACGTCCACCACGGCTCGCCCGTGCCGCCGGACCCGTCCGAGTACTTCCAGCTCGGCGGCCGGTTCACCGGCACGGCCCGGCGCACGCCGGACGGCTGGCGCTTCGACCGGCTGGGGCTGCGCATCGTGTGGACCACGGGCGCCGTGCCCAGGGGCGTGACCCAGGTCGACCACACGACGCTCGACACGCGCGGGAACACCCCCGCGACCGCATCAGCAGTGACGAAGGAGAACTGACGCATGCCCACCACGCTCACCGCCGAGCAGCAGCGGGAAGTGATCGAGAAGGTCTTCCACGAGGGCCTGGACCTCGGCGACCTCTCCGCCGCCGACCGCTACTTGACCGCGGACTTCCGCAACCACGGCAGCCACGACGACTCCATGCGCGGCCCGGAGGCGTTCAAGCACACCATCAAGATCCAGCAGTCCGCGTTCAGCGAGATCCGCTACGAGATCCTCGACTTCATCTCGATGGGCGACAAGGCCGCGATCCGCTGGGTAATGCACGGCAAGCACACCGGCCCGTTCATCGGCATCCCGCCGACCGGGCTCCAGGTGCAGCACCAGGCGATCATCTGGTTCCGCTTCGAGGGCGACCGGATCGCCGAGCGCTGGGGCATCGTCGACAACTTCACCCTGGAGCGCTTCCTGAAGTCCGGCGGCAAGCCGGTCGGCCCGCTGACCCCGGCCGGCGCCAACGGCGGCCCCGGCGCGGGCAAGCCGGCCGCCTGACCCACGCCCGGATCCGGACGGGCGCCGGCCGTCGCAGGACGGACCGGCGCCCGTCCGGCGTTCCGGGGCAACCGACACCGCCAAGGGAGGGAGATCCGTGCCGATCGACAGGAAAGTGGCCCGCTTCAACCGCAAGTTCGCCAACCACCTGGCCGGCCCGCTGTTCAGCCGGCTGCCCGGGTTCGGCAAGGTGCACCACCGCGGCCGCAGGTCGGGGCGGGAGTTCACGACACCGGTGAAGCTGTTCCGGCGCGGCGAGGACATCGTCATCACACTGCCCTACGGGCCCGGCTCGGACTGGGTCAAGAACGTGCTGGCGGCGGGCGGGTGCGAGATCACCACCCGGGGCCGGCGGGTCCAGGTCGCCCACCCGGTCGTCTTCACCGACGACGGCACCACGAAGATGCCGGCGCTGACCCGCCGCATCCTCGCCCGGGTCGACGCCCGGCAGTTCCTGGCGCTGACGCCGGTGGCCGCGCCGCGTTCGGCGGCCCGGCGATGAGCACGCCCGGCCTGGTGACCCGCCCGGTGCGGGTCACGCTGCTGGTCGGCTCGGCCCGCGACGGGCGGCTCGCGCCGGACGTCGCGGGCTGGTTCGCGCGGGTGGCCTCGCGCCGTGACGACCTGGTGCTGGACGTCGTCGACGTGGCCGGCCACCTGCTGCCCGCGAGCCTGGACGCGGACGACCCGGCGGCGGCCGCCCTGCGTCCGCGGCTGACCGGCGCCGAGGCGTACGTGGTGGTCGTCCCGGAGTACAACCGCAGCGTCCCCGGCCCGCTGAAGACCCTCATCGACAGCTTCCAGTCCGAGTGGCAGGCCAAGCCGGTCGGCTTCGTCGGCTACGGGCTCGGCACGGCGGGCGGGGTGCGCGCGATCGAGCACCTGCGGCAGATCTTCGCCGAGTTCCACTGCGTGGGGATGAAGGACATCGTCACCTTCCCCAGGATCCTCGACCACTACGACGCCGAGGGCCGCTTCCCCGCCGACCCCGAGGGCGCGGAGTCCGCGGCCAAGCTCATGCTCGACCAGCTGCTGTGGTGGGCCCGCGCGCTGCGCGAGGCGAAGGCCGTACGGCCGTACAGCTCCTGACGAGCCGTCCGTGAGACGGGCGCCCGCGCGCTGGTCCCTCCCGAACCCTGCACCGGAGACGTGTGATGGCCGCTGTTCCCGATCCACTTCCCGACCTGCTGATCGCCGTGCCCGCGGTGATCCTCGCCTGCAGAGCCGGCGCCCAGCTCGTGCGGCGGCTCGGCCAGCCGCCCGTGGTGGGCGAGATCGTCGTGGGCATCCTGTTCGGGCCCTCGCTGCTGGGCTGGCTGTGGCCCGACGCGCAGGCCTGGCTCTTCCCGCAGTCCGCGCTGCCGTACATCGGCGTACTGGGCAACATCGGGCTGCTCGCCTTCATGTTCCTCGTCGGGCTGGAGCTGGACCTCACGGCGCTGCGCGGCCACAGCCGCACGGCCGTGGCGGTGTCGCAGTCCAGCATCGCCGTGCCCCTGCTGCTGGGCACCCTGCTGGCCTTCGGCATGTACGGCACCTTCGCCCCCGAGGGCACCGACAGAGTGGCGTTCGTGCTGTTCATCGCGGTGTCGATGAGCATCACCGCCTTTCCCGTCCTGGCCCGCATCCTCACCGACCGGGGCCTGTACCGCACCCGGGTGGGGGCGCTGGCGATGGCGTGCGCGGCGGTGGACGACGTGACCGCCTGGTGCCTGCTGGCGGCCGTGGTCGCGGTGACGAAGAGCAGCTCGCCCGCGGAGGCCCTCACCACCGCCGGCTACGCGCTGGCCTTCGCGCTGGTCATGTTCTACGCGGTGCGTCCGCTGCTGAACCGGTGGGCCGCGCGGGCCGAGCGCAAGTACGGCGACGGCGTGGTGCTGGTGGTGCTGTTCAGCGGGCTGTGCCTGAGCGCGTACGCCACCGAGGAGATCGGTGTGCACGCGCTGTTCGGCGCGTTCCTGTTCGGCGTGGTCACTCCGCGGGGCCGGCGGAAGATCGAGGCCACCGCCGCCCGGGTGCGGGCGTTCACCGTGCCGGTGCTGCTGCCGCTGTTCTTCGTCAGCACCGGGCTGAAGACCGACGTGTCCCTGCTGGGCGGGGACGGCGCGCAGTGGCTGTGGGCGGGTGCCGTGCTGGCCGTCGCCGTGCTCGGCAAGTGGGGCGGCGGCTCGGTCGCGGCCCGGCTCGCGGGCCAGGACTGGCGGGACGCGCTGTCCATCGGCGCGCTGATGAACTGCCGGGGCCTGACCGAGCTGGTGGTGCTGAACATCGGCCTCGGCCTCGGGGTGATCGGACCCGGCCTGTTCACGATCCTGGTGCTGATGGCGCTGGTCACCACCGCCGCGACCTCACCGGCGCTGAGCCGGATCCGGCGCGGCAAGGGGGATCCGGATCCGGTCGGCGATCCGTCGGGAACCGGCCAGGAAGAGCCGGTCCTGGAGTCCTCCGCGACCCGCTGAAACCGCCCCCAGCTGCACCTCCGGCCACTCATTGGCCCTTTGACGGTTGGCTAGTTGTTAGTTGGATGCGTTGATAGATAAGTAAGTTGACGATAGTCTCGCGATCGGTAGGGACCGCAGCGGTGAGGCACTGAGGGAGACAGTGATGAGCCAGGAGTTCAAGAACCACGACATGACGATGATGTTCGCGATCCACGACGC
The DNA here is from genome assembly GCF_042430725.1 of Streptomyces cinereospinus. Lineage (NCBI taxonomy): Bacteria > Bacillati > Actinomycetota > Actinomycetes > Kitasatosporales > Streptomycetaceae > Streptomyces > Streptomyces cinereospinus. The sequence continues at coordinate 6,670 of NZ_JBHMCY010000122.1, forward strand.
CCTGCGGCGCGAGCTGGAGCGGATCGCGCGGATCACGGCCCGGGTCGACGAGGACCCGCGTCACGTGCTGAGCACCGCGGTCGGCTGGGAGCTGTTCAAGAAGTTCCTGACCATCCACCACACCTCGGAGGACGTGACGGTGTGGCCGGTGATGCACAGGGCCCTGGCCGGCCGGCCGGACGAGCTGGCGCTGCTGGACGCCATGGAGGCCGAGCACGCGGTCATCGACCCGCTGCTCGCCGACATCGACGCGGCCCTCGCCGACCGGGACTCGGGCCTGGAACGGCTGGGCGGCCTGACCGACCGGCTGTACACCGGCCTGCGCGGCCACCTCGGCCACGAGGAGCGGGACGCGCTGCACCTGATGGACATCACGATGACCGCGCAGGAGTGGGCCGCCTTCAGCACCGAGCAGCGCGCCCGCGTCGGCGACGACTCCCGCCGCTACCTGCCCTGGCTGCTGGACGACATGGACGTCACCAGGCTCACCGGGATCCTCCACAAGATGCCCGAGCAGCTGAGGACCGCCTACGAGACCGAGTGGCGCGCCGCCTACGAGGCGCTGGACCTCTGGGGCGCCAAGGCCGGTTCCGCCGCCCGCTGACACAGGGCTCCCACGCCCGTGGGTGCCTCCGCTTCCGGCACCCCGGGTCACCGTCGCACCCCCTCATCCCGAAATCGGAGAGAGCTCATGTCGCTGCAAGACCGCACCCAGGCCGTCCCCAGGGCCGCGGCACCGCCGCAGAAGGACGGCAAGCCCGGCCTCGCACTGCTGGTCATCGCCGCCGCGCAGCTGATGCTCGTGCTGGACAACACGATCGTGGCGGTGGCGCTGCCCAGCATGCAGAGCGCCCTCGGCCTCAGCGAGGCCGGCCTCGGCTGGGTCGTCACCGCCTACGCCCTGGCCTTCGGCGGCCTGCTGCTGGCCGGCGGCCGCGCCGGTGACCTGTTCGGCCGCCGGCTGGTGTTCCGGATCGGGCTGGTCATCTTCACCGCCGCCTCCCTGCTCGGCGGTCTGGCCACCACCGGCGGACTGCTGATCACCGCCCGGCTGCTGCAGGGCCTGGGCGCCGCCATCGCCGCGCCGACCGCGCTGTCCCTGCTGGCCACCACGTTCCCGGCGGGCCCGGCCCGCAACAAGGCGCTCGGGGTGTACGGCGCGATGGGCGGCCTCGGCTCGGTCGTCGGCCTGCTGCTCGGCGGGGCGCTGACCGAGTACCTGAACTGGCGCTGGGTGATGTTCGTCAACATCCCGATCGCCCTGGCCGTGCTGGTCGGCACCGGTGTCCTCGTCGACGGCGGCCGTGAGCGCGGCAAGGTCGACGTGCCGGGCGCCTTCACCGCCACCTTCGGCATCGGTGCCCTGGTCTACGGCATCACCCGCGCCGGTGAGGAGGGCCTGGGCGACACCGGCACGCTGATCCCGCTCGGTGTCGCGCTGGTCCTGCTGGTCGCCTTCGTGGCCATCCAGCGCACCGCGCGGGCGCCGATGATCCCCGGCGGCGTGCTGGCCGACAAGGGCCGCGTCGGCGCCAACCTGGTGATGTTCCTGGTCGGTGCCGGCATGCTCGCCACCTTCTACTTCCTGACCCTCTACATGCAGGTGGTCAAGGGCTACGACCCGATGATCACCGGCGTCGCCTACCTGCCGTACGCGGTGGGCATGCTGCTCGCGGCCGGCGCCCTCGGCCCGCAGCTGCTGGCCCGGCTGTCCGAGCGCGCGGTGATCTCCGTGGGCCTGACCGTCGGCATCCTCGGCATGGTCTGGTTCAGCCTGCTGGAGCCGGGCCAGAACCCCTGGGTCGCGCTGCTGCCCGCGCAGCTGGTCTCCGGCCTCGGCCTCGGCATGGTCTTCGTGGCCGTCACCATCATCAGCGTCCGCGGGGTCGCGCCGCAGGCGACCGGTGCCGCGTCCGGCCTGGTCAACACCGCTCAGCAGATCGGTGGGGCGATCGGCCTCGCCGCGCTGGCCGCGGCGGCGACCGTGATCACGCAGAACGAGTCCGAGCCCACCTCCTCCGACGCGCTGACCACCGGCTACTCGTACGGCTTCCTGCTCGGGGCCGGGCTCTACCTGCTGGCCCTGCTGACGGCGCTGCTCACCGCGCCGAAGTCGGCACCCCAGCCGCAGCAGGGCGGGGCGCAGGCCCCCGTCTCGCTGTGACACACCCCGGCGGCCCCGTCTCTTCCCCCGCGGCGGGGCCGCCGGTCCTCCCCCCCATCCCCGGGCCCGGCCCGGAAAGCGGTTCCGGAGAATCGTTCCCTCGCACCGCGGGGCGCGCCGGCGTGACGTTCACGGCCGGGCGCGCGGACCGGACCCGCCGATCACCCAGGACCGCGGTCCACCCGAAGGGACGGCGGGTGGACCGCACCTATACTCGGGCAGGAGGTGCTGTTGTGCGGCGTGCACGCGACGAGGTCCAGGAACCGGTGAGCCCGGCGGGTCCGGTGGATACGACGACCCCCCTCACGAGGGCCGAGGAGACCGCCGAGGTCCCGGGAGTGCTCCCGGCGTCGCTCACGGACTACGTCAGCTACCTCCTGCGCCGGGTCCACGCGCAGTTCTCCGCCACCCCCGACGGCACCGACACCGACTCCCGGGACTTCCTCGTCCTGGGCGCCCTCACCGGCCAGGACTGGGCCTCCCAGCTCGACCTCGCCGAGCGGCTGGGCATCAACCGCACCATCATGGTCCAGGTCATCGACCGGCTGGAGGCCCGCGGCGAGGTCCGGCGCACCCGCAACCCCGACAACCGGCGCCAGTACGTGCTCTCCCTGACCGACCGGGGCCGCGACGCCCTGGGGGGCATGCGCCGGGCCGTGGCCGAGCGGGACGCGCGTCTGACCGCCGTCCTCAGCCCCCGGGAGACCGCCCGGCTCGACGAACTGCTCGTCCGGCTGCTGCCCGAGTCGGCGCAGCCGCTGGTGCGGGGCACCGAGTACCTCGTGGCACAGGTCCACTTCCGGCTGCGCCGGCACGGCGACGACAAGCTCGCCGGCACCGGGCTGCGCGTCCGCCACTACGGTCCCCTGTCCGCGCTCGTCGCCGCCGGCCCGTGTTCCCAGCAGCAGCTCGCGGAGCACCTGGCGATCACCGGGCCGGCCGCGTCCCAGCTCGTGGACGAACTCGTCAAGCAGGGGCTCGTCCGCCGCGGCCGGGACCCGCACGACCGGCGCCGGTACGCGCTGGAGGTGACCGACGAGGGCCGGGAGAAACTCGCCCTCGTCACCGCGGCCGCCGAGGAACTCGCGCACGAGGTGGCCGCCCTGCTCGGTCCCGGCGGCGAGGACGAACTGCGGACGCTGCTGCTGAAACTCCTGGAATCGACGAACCATACCGACGGTACCGACGGAATTCCGGAAGCCGTTTTTCCGGAAAGGGCAAGTCGGCTGTAACGGCCAGGGGTTGACCCTTTGGCCGGAACCTGTCACGCTTGATTCAGCGGATATCTCACACCTTTTTCACGGCTCTTCATTCTCCGAATGAAGGGCCTTTTTTCATGCGGTGTTCCGCCCCCGGAGAAGGAGACAGCTCATGGTCACGAAGATGACCGAAGGCGCGACGGAATCGGCCCGCATACCCGAGGAGATGACGTTCGACGTCGTCATCCTGGGCTCGGGCCTGGCCGGCTCCGTGACCGGCGCGATCCTGGCCAGGCACGGTGCGCGGGTGCTGCTGGTGGACGCGGCCGCCCACCCGCGCTTCGCCGTCGGCGAGTCCATGACCCCGCAGCTCGTGGAGTGGATCCACATCCTCTCCGAGCGCCACGACATCCCCGAGCTGAAGAGCCTGGCCAGCGTCCAGGCCTCCACCCGCGACATCGGCCCGACCTTCGGCACCAAGGCGCACTTCGGCTTCATCAAGCACGAGGTGGGCCAGGAGCCCGACCCGCGGGCGGCCACCCAGCTGGCGCTGCCGAAGATCTTCCACCAGAACAGCCACCTGCACCGCCAGGACAGCGACTCGTTCATGTTCCACGTGGCGATCAGGTACGGGTGCACGCCCCGGCAGAACTGGCGCGCGAGCGAGGTCGACTTCGACGAGGACGGCGTGACCGTCACCGGCAAGAGCGCCGCCCCCGGCGCCCAGCCCGAGCAGTACCGGGCGAAGTACCTGGTCGACGCCTCCGGCTTCCGCTCGCCGCTCGCCGACAAGTTCGACCTGCGGGAGAAGCCGGCCCGCTTCAAGCACCACAGCCGCTCGATGTTCACGCACTACGTCGGCGTCAAGCGGTTCGACGACGTCAGCGGCCACCCCAGGGACCTGCGCCCGCCGGCCGACTGGCACACCGGCACCCTGCACCACATGATCGAGCGCGGCTGGTTCTGGATCATCCCGTTCGACAACCACGACAAGTCCCGCAACCCGCTGTGCAGCGTCGGCCTGACCGTCGACGAGCGCACCTACCCCAAGCCCAAGGACCTCACCCCGGAGCAGGAGTTCCAGCTCTGGCTCGACAAGTACCCGGCGGTCAAGCGCCAGTTCGACGGCGCGACGCGGGTGCGCGAGTGGGTCTCCACCGACCGGCTCCAGTACTCCTCGAAGCAGACCATCGGCGACCGCTGGTGCCTGATGTCGCATGCGGCCGGGTTCATCGACGCGCTGTACTCGCGCGGCCTGTCCAACACCTTCGAGGTGGTCGACGCGCTGACCTCCCGGCTGGTGCAGGCCCTGACGGACGGCGACTTCTCCGCCGAGCGCTTCGCGTACGTCGAGCGGCTGGAGCAGGGCCTGCTCCAGTACAACGACGAGCTGGTCAACAGCTCCTTCATCGCCTTCTCGCACTTCCGCCTGTGGAACGCGGTGTTCCGGGTGTGGGGCTCCTTCATCACCCCGGGCACCATGCGCCTGACCCGGGCCCGCCTGGCCCACGCCCGCGACGGCCGCAAGGAGCACTTCGAGGAGCTGGAGCGGGTGCCCTACCCGGGTCTGTGGTGGCCGCAGTCCGACTCCTTCAAGCGGATCCTGGAGACCACCGCGGAGGCCTGCGAGAAGTACGAGGCGGGCGCGCTCACCGGGGACGAGGCCGCCGACATCGTCTTCGCGACGCTGCGCGACTCGCCCATCGTGAACCCGGTCTTCGGCTGGAAGGACGAGAAGCAGCGCTTCATCCACCCGTCGGTGCCGACGATGGCCCGCTTCCTGTTCTGGGCGTCGGTGCAGGCCCCCTCCGAGATGAACAACGTCGGCCGGGAGTTCCTGCTCGGCATCGTCAAGGCCGGCTCCAAGGTCCGCAAGCTCCTCTGACCCGCGCGGCACACCCCCGACACCCCAGGAAAGGACGAGCATGTCCGCAGCAGCGCGGTCGCTGACCCGCACCCCCGAGCGACAGCCCATCGAGCCGCTGAGTCTGCGCCGCGTGTGCGGCTTGTTCACGACCGGCGTCACGGTGATCTCCACCGGGCCGAGCGGCCGGGCCGAGGGCACCACCGTCAACTCCTTCACCTCGGTCTCGCTGGACCCCCCGCTCGTGCTGTTCTGTCTGCACCAGCAGTCCCGGCTGCACGGCCTGCTCCAGGAGAGCGGCGGCTTCACCGTCAACTTCCTGTCCGGCCGCCAGCAGCCGCTGGCCCGCCACTTCGCCGGCAAGCGGCCCGACGCGTTCGCGGACGTCCCGCACCACTTCACCGCGGACGGCCTGCCGGCGCTCAGCGAGGCCCTGGCCTACATCGCCTGCACCACCGTCGACGTGCACGCGGCCGGTGACCACGACATCGTCGTCGGCGAGGTGGTCGAGCTGGCCCTGCCCGGGCACGGCGAGGACCCGCTGATCTTCTTCGACGGGTCGCTGGGTCCGCTGCAGACCGCGGCCGGCCGGTTCAGCCGGGCCGGCGAACCGGCGGCACCGGCCCGGGTGTCCTGACATGCGCAAGGTGCTCATCGCCAACCGTGGCGAAATCGCCGTCCGCGTGGCCCGGGCGTGCCGGGACGCCGGGATCGCGAGCGTGGCCGTCTACG
>NZ_JBHMCY010000123.1:0-12486 GCF_042430725.1 Streptomyces cinereospinus
CCAGGGACGACGAGCACGCCGTGTCGACGGTGACCGCCGGGCCCTCCAGGCCGAACGTGTACGCCACCCGGCCGGAGGCGTTGGCGCCGGTGCCGCTGTTGCCGGCGTAGTCGTGGTACATCAGGCCGGCGTAGACGCCGGTGCGGCTGCCGCGCAGGGAGGCGGGGCTGATGCCGGCCCGTTCGAACGCCTCCCAGGCGCACTCCAGCAGCAGCCGCTGCTGGGGGTCCATGGCCAGGGCCTCGTTGGGGCTGATGCCGAAGAAGGCGGGGTCGAAGTCGGCGGCGTGGTGCAGGAAGCCGCCCTGGCGGGTATAGCTGGTGCCGGGGCGGCCGGCGGTCGGGTCGTGCAGTGCGTCGACGTTCCAGCCGCGGTCGCCGGGGAAGTCGGAGACGGCGTCGACTTCGTCGGCGAGCAGCCGCCACAGGTCCTCGGGAGAGGCGATCCCGCCGGGGAGGCGGCAGCTCATGGCCACGATGGCGAGCGGCTCGTCGTCCGGGGCGGTGGTGGTGGCCGGCCGGGGGGCGGCGGTCGTCGTTCCGGCGAGTTCGCCGAGCAGGAAGCGCGCGAGGGCGGTCGGGGACGGGTAGTCGAACGCGAGGGTCACCGGCAGGCGCAGGCCGAGCGTCTGGCCCAGGCGGTTGCGGAACTCCACGGCGGTCAGCGAGTCGAAGCCCATCTCACGGAACGCCCGGTCGGGGTCGACGTCGGCGGCGGAGGCGAAGCCCAGCACGGCCGCGACGCGGTCCAGGACGAGGTCGAGGACCGCCTGTTCGCGGTCGGCCGCGGGGAGCCCGGCGAGCAGGCCGGCGGTGGCGTCCGCCGCGGGGGCGGCGGCGCTGCGCCGGATGCCGGGGAGGAGGCCGCGGAAGAGGGCGGGTACGTCGGTCTGTCCGCGCAGTGCGGCCAGGTCGAGCCGGACGGGCAGCAGGACGGGTTCGTGGCGGTGCCGTGCCGCGTCGAACAGTGCCAGTCCCTCCTCGTCGGACAGGCCGATCATGCCGCTGCGGGTGATGCGGGCGCGGTCGTGGGCGCCGAGGCCGCCGGTCATGCCGGTGCCCTGCGCCCAAAAGCCCCAGGCCAGGGACTGTGCGGGGCGGTCGTGGGCGCGGCGGAGGCCGGCGAGGCCGTCGAGGAAGGCGTTGGCGGCGGCGTAGTTGCCCTGGCCGGGCGCGCCGAGGATGCCGGCCGAGCCGGAGAACAGCACGAACATGTCGGCATCGCCGGCGAGTTCGTGCAGGTTGAGCGCCGCGTCGACCTTGGGCCGGAACACGGCGTCCAGGTGCTGGGGGGTGAGGGTGGCGATGGTGCCGTCGGCGAGGACGCCGGCCGCGTGGACGACGCCGCGCAGCGGCCGGTCGGCGGGTACGGCGGCGAGCGCCTCGGCCAGGGCGTCGCGGTCGGCGGCGTCGCAGGCGGTGAAGGTGACGGTGTGGGCGCCGAGGCCGGTCAGTTCCTCGCGCAGCGCGGCGGCGCCGGGGGTGTCGGGTCCGCGGCGGCCGAGGAGCAGCAGGTGCCGTACGCCGTGCCGGGCGACCAGGTGCCGGGCGAGGAGTCCGCCGAGGGTGCCGCCGCCGCCGGTGATCAGCACGGTGGCGTCCGGTGCGAAGGCGGTGGTGTCCTGGTCGTCGGTGCGGGTGGGGGCGGGGACCCGGGCCAGGCGGGCCGCGTGCAACCGGGTGCCGCGGCAGATCAGCTGGGGTTCGCCCGAGGCGATGATCGCGGGCAGCAGGCCGGGGAGCGGGCCGTCGGTGTCGGCCAGCAGGATCCGGCCGGGGTGCTCCGACTGCGCGGAGCGCACCAGGCCCCACACGGCGGCGCCGGCGAGGTCGGTGACGTGCTCGCCGTCCAGGGCCGCCGCGCCCTGGGTGTGCACCAGCAGGGTCGTGTCGGCGAAGCGTTCCTCGGCCAGCCAGGTCTGCAGGGCGGTCAGCACGTGGTGGGTGGCGGTGTGCACCGCGGTCCGGTCGGTGCCGGGCCGGACGGCCAGGGTGACGACGTCGGGCCGTTCGGGTCCGGTCGCCTCGTCCCAGGGCGTCGCGGTGACCGGTTCGCCGGCCGCGACGGTCACCGGTGCCCAGGCCGGCCGGTACAGCGCGTCGTGGACGGGCCGCGCGGTGTCGGTGGTCCACTCGCGCGCCGCCGGCCGCAGGACGACGGAGGCCAGCGAGACGACCGGCGCACCGGTCGAGTCGGCCGCCTCCAGGGCCACCTCGCCGTCGCGGAGCGCGGTGAGCCGGACCCTGAGGTGCGAGGCTCCGGAGGCGTGCAGGGTGACACCGGAGAACGCGAACGGCAGCAGGGCGTGTTCGCCGACCGCGCCGGTGAGGGCGCAGGCGTGCAGGGCCGCGTCGAGCAGGGCCGGGTGCAGGCCGTACGGGCGGCCCTGGTCGTCGGCGCCGTCGGCCGGGTCGGGCAGGCGGACCTCGGCGTGCACGGTGTCGCCGGTGCGCCACACGGCGCGCAGGCCCTGGAAGAGGGGGCCGTAGCTCAGTCCGGCCCGGGCGAGTGCGGGGTAGAACCCGTCGAGGTCGACGGGGGTCGCCCCGGCGGGCGGCCACTGCACGGGAGCGGTGGGGGCGGTGGCGGCCCCGGGGGTGAGGAGGCCGGTGGCGTGGCGGGTCCACGGCTGGTGGTCGGGGGCGTCCTCGTCGCGGGCGTACACGTGCAGGGGGCGTGCCCCGTCGGCGTCGGGGCCGCCCACGACGACCTGCACCTGGGTGCCGCCGGTGCCGGTGAGGAAGAGGGGGGCTTCGACGGTCAGTTCGGACAGTACCGGGCAGCCGACCTCGTCGCCGGCGCGGACGGCCAGTTCCACGAAGCCGGTGCCGGGGAGGACGGCCGTGCCGAGCACGGTGTGGTCGGCCAGCCACGGCTGGGCGGCCGTGGAGAGCCGGCCGGTGAGGATCACGCCGTCCGACTCCGGGGTGGTGACGACGGCGCCGAGCAGGGGGTGGCCGGCCGCGCGCAGTCCCGCGCCGGTCACGTCGCCGCCCGTGCCGGGCGCGGCGTCCAGCCAGTACCGGGTGTGCTGGAAGGGGTAGGTGGGCAGGTCGGTGCGGCGGGCGCCGGGGCAGGTGCGGGTCCAGTCGACGGCGACGCCGTGCACGTGGGCCTCGGCGAGCGAGGACAGGAACCGGTCGAGGCCGCCGTCGTCGCGGCGCAGGGTGCCGGTGACGGTCGCGGCGACCCCGGCGTCGGCGAGGGTCTCCTCCATGCCGAGCTTGAGCACGGGGTGGGCGCTGGTCTCGACGAACACGTCGAAGCCGGCGTCGGCCAGGGCGCGGGTGGTGTCGGCGAAGCGGACGGTCTGGCGCAGGTTGCGGTACCAGTACTCGGCGTCGAGTGCGGCGGTGTCGAGGAGGCCGCCGGTGACCGTGGAATGGAACGGGACCTCGCCGCCGCGCGGCCGTACCGGCGCCAGCTGTTCCAGCAGCCGGTCGCGGACGCCTTCGACGTAGTGGGAGTGCGAGGCGTAGTCGACCGGGATCACGCGGGCGCGGACGCCGGCGTCGGTGAGGTCGGCGCGGAGCCTCTCCAGGGCGTCGGGCTCGCCGCAGACGACGACCGAGCCGGGGCCGTTGACCGCGGCGAGGGACAGCCCGTCCAGGTCGCGCAGGCGGTCCGCGGCGGCCTCGGCGGACAGGGCGACGGACATCATGCCGCCGAGCCCGGCCAGTTCCTCGGCGATGAGGCGGCTGCGCAGGGCGACCACCCGCGCGCCGTCCTCCAGGGTCAGGCCGCCGGCGACGCAGGCCGCGGCGATCTCGCCCTGGGAGTGGCCGATCACGGCGGCGGGCTCGACGCCGTGCGCGCGCCACAGCTGGGCGAGGGACACCATGACCGCCCAGAGCGCGGGCTGCACCACGTCGACGGCGTCGAGGGTGGGCGCGCCGGGGTCGCCGCGCAGCACGGCGAGCAGGTCCCAGTCGACGAAGGGGCCGAGGGCTTCGGCGCATTCGGTCATGCGCCGGGTGAACTCCTCGGACGAGTCCAGCAGCCGCACCGCCATGCCGGCCCACTGGGAGCCCTGGCCGGGGAAGACGAAGGCGACCTGCGCGCCGGTGCGGGCGGTGCCCCGGACGGCGTTCGCGGCGTCCCGGTGCCCGGCCAGCGCCGTGAGGCCGGCGACCAGTTCGGTGGTGTCCGCGCCGATCACCACGGCGCGGCGGCCGAGCGACGCCCGGGTGGTGGCCAGTGCGTGCGCGACGTCGGCGGGGTCGGGGTCCTGGGCGGTGACGAAGTCGGCCAGCCGGGCGGCCGTCGCGGCGAGGGCGTCGTCGTCGTGGGCGGAGAGCACCCACGCGTGGGCGGCGGACGCGGCATGGGCCTGTGGGGCGGGGGCGGGGGCCGCGGTGGCGAGCGGCGCGGACACGGCACCGGCCGCGGGCGCGGGCACGGGCGCGGGCGCGGGCACGGGGGCGGGCACGGGGGCGGTGTCCGCCGGTTCGGCCTCCAGGATGACGTGGGCGTTGGTGCCGCTCACGCCGAACGAGGACACGCCCGCCCGGCGGGGACGGTCGCGGTCCGGCCACGGCTGGGCCTCGGTCAGCAGCCGCACCGCGCCGGACGTCCAGTCCACCTTCGCGGACGGTTCCGTCACGTGCAGGGTGCGCGGCAGCAGGCCGCGCCGCAGCGCCATGACCATCTTGATGACGCCGCCGACCCCGGCGGCGGCCTGCGCGTGCCCGATGTTCGACTTCAGCGAGCCGAGCCACAGCGGCTGCCCGGCGGTGCGGCCCTGCCCGTACGTGGCCAGCAGCGCCTGCGCCTCGATCGGGTCGCCCAGGGTGGTGCCCGTGCCGTGTCCCTCGACCGCGTCGACCTGACCGGCGGGCAGGTGCGCGTCGTGCAGGGCCTGCCGGATGACGCGCTGCTGGGCGGGGCCGCTGGGTGCGGTGAGGCCGTTGCTGGCGCCGTCCTGGTTGACGGCGCTGCCCCGGACCACGGCGAGCACGGCGTGGCCGTTGCGCCGCGCGTCGGAGAGCCGTTCCAGCAGCAGCACACCGGCGCCCTCCGCCCAGCCGGTGCCGTCCGCGCTGTCGGAGTAGGCCTTGCACCGGCCGTCCGGCGCCAGCCCGCGCTGCCGGCTGAACGCCACGAACGGCGCGGGCGTGCACATCACCATCACGCCGCCGGCCAGCGCCATCGTGCACTCGCGGCGGCGCAGCGCCTGCACGGCGAGGTGCAGCGCGACCAGCGAGGACGAGCAGGCGGTGTCGACGGTGAGAGTGGGGCCCTCCAGGCCGAGGGTGTAGGCGACGCGGCCGGAGATCACCGCGGACGCGGCGGCGGTGCCGAGGTAGGCCTCGGCCGCGTCGGGAGCGGCGTTGAGCAGGTCGCCGTAATCCTGGTAGCCGGAGCCGGTGAAGACGCCGATCTGCCGGCCGCGTACGGCGTCGGGGGCGATGCCCGCCCGTTCGAACGCCTCCCAGGACACCTCCAGCATGAGCCGCTGCTGCGGGTCCATGACGACGGCCTCGCGCGGGGCGATCCCGAACAGGCCGGCGTCGAAGCGGGTGGCGTCGTAGAGGAAGCCGCCCTCGGCGACGTAGCTCGTGCCCGGCCGGCCGGGGTCGTCGGCGAGCAGCCGGTCCAGGGGCCAGCCCCGGTCGTCGGGCAGTGGCCCGACGGCGTCGACGCCGCCCGCGACGAGGTCCCACAGCGCCTCGGGGGTGCGGACGCCGCCGGGGTAGCGGCAGGCCATGGAGACGATCGCTATCGGGTCGTGCGCGGCGCTCCGGGCGTCCTGGAGCTGCTGCTTGGTCTGCGCGAGGTCGGCCGTCACCCGTCGCAGGTAGTCGAGAAGCTTCTTGTCCTCGGCCATCACACTGTCCTCATCTGCCGGGTCGGGTGCGCGGCTCAGCCGTTCAGTCCGAGCTGGTTGTCGATGAACGCGAAGAGTTCGTCCGCCGTGGCGTCCTCGCTGATCCCGCCGTCGTCGGGTCCGGCCGCCTCGGCGGCCGTGAGCAGGGTGCGGAGCCGGGCCGCGATCCGGTGTTCCGCGATCTCGCCGGCCGGCAGCGCGGCGACGGCGGTCTCCAGCCGGTCCAGGTCGGCGAGCAGCCGTGCCGCGCCGGTGGGCGGCGCGAGCAGGGTGCGCAGGTGGTCGGCGACCGCGGCCGGGGTGGCGTGGTCGAAGACCAGGGTGGCCGGGAGGTCGAGGCCGGTGGCCGTCGACAGCCGGATCTTGAGGTCGGTGGCGGCGACGGAGTCGAAGCCCAGGTCGGAGAACGCCTTGTGGGGCTCCAGCGCCTGTGGCCGGTCGTAGCCGAGCAGGGCGGCGACGTGGGTGCGGACGAGGTCGAGGACCTCGCGTTCCTGGTGGGCGGGCGGCAGCGCGGCCAGGCGGGCGGCCGGCTCGGACGGTGCCGCGGCCGCCGACGTGCCGGGCGCGTCGGCCGCCGCGTCGGGCAGGGCGTCGAGCAGGGGGCGCCGGCGGGCCATCGTGTAGACGGGGGTGAAGCGGGGCCAGTCGATGTCGGCGACGACGAGGTGCCGTTCGCGGTGGTCGAGGGCCTGGCGCAGCGCGGTGACGGCCAGGTCGGGCCGCATGGGCGGGGCGCCGAGGCGCCGCATGCCGGCGGCGAGCGGGGCGTCGACCATGCCGCCGTCCCAGGAGCCCCAGGCGATCGAGGCGGCGGCGAGGCCGCGGGCCCGGCGGGCGGCGGCGAGCGCGTCCAGGTAGGCGTTGGCGGCGGCGTAGCCCGCCTGGCCGGCGCTGCCCCACACCGCGGCGCCGGACGAGAACAGCACGAACGCGTCCAGCGGTGTCCCGGCGAGGAGGTCGTCGAGGTGGGCGGCGCCGCGCACCTTGGCGGCGGCGACGTCCGCGAGTTCGGCGAGGGTGAGGTCGGGCGCCGGCGCCATCCGCTGCATGGCGCCGGCCGCGTGCACGACGGCGGTCAGCGGCCGGTGCGCGGGGACGCCGTCCAGCAGGGCGCCGAGGGCGGCGCGGTCGGACACGTCGCAGGCGGCCACGGTGACCTCGGCGCCCAGCGCGGTCAGCTCGGCCCGCAGCTCCGCGACGCCGGGGGCCTGTGCGCCGCGGCGGCCCGCCAGCAGCAGGTGCCGGGCGCCCGACTCGGCCATGAGACGGGCCACATGGGCGCCGAGTCCGCCGGTGCCGCCGGTGATCAGCACCGTTCCCGAGGTGCGCCAGGGGGTCGCCGGGTGCGCTTCGAGGGGGGCGCGGACCATGCGGCGGGCGAACACACCGGCCGGGCGGACGGCTACGTGGTCCTCGCGGCGGCCGTCCCGCGCGGGGTCGTGGCCGCCGGGGTCGCCGTCCCGTACGAGTGGCCCGCCGGCGTCGGAGAGCACCGCGCACATCCTGCGCAGGGCGGCCGCGTCGGGGTGCACGGGCAGGTCGACCAGGCCGCCCCAGAGGTCCGGCAGGTCCAGGGCGAGGCCGGTGCCCAGGCCGTGTGTCATCGCCTGGGCGGCGTCGGGCCGTTCCTCGGTGTCGACGGCGACCGCGCCGGCGGTCGCGCACCACAGCGGCGCGGCCACCGCGGCGTCGGTGAGCGCCTGCACCAGGGTGACCGTCGCGGCGTACCCGGCGGGCAGGGCGGGGTGCTCGTGGTGCGGTGCGGTGGCGAGGGCGAGCAGGCAGAGCACGCCGCGCACACCGGTGTGTTGCCGCAGCCGGGCGGTCAGCGCGGCCCGGTCCTCGCCGGCGCCGACCGGGAAGGGGACGACCTCGGCGCCGTGTTCCGCGAGCGCCGCGCCGACCGCGGACACGAGCGGCTCGCCCGTCCGGGCCTCCCCGGCCTCGTCGGTAGGGGCTTCGCCGACGAGGCCGGTACGGGCTTCGCCGACGATGCCGGTACGGGCTTCGGGGACGGCGAGCAGCCAGCGGCCGTCGAGCGGGCCGGGCGCGGGGTCGGTGACGGGCTGCCAGGTGACCCGGTAGCGCCAGTCGGCCACGGCGGCCTCGGCCTGCCGGGTGCCGCGCGCGGCGCGGAGGGCGGGCAGCACTTCGGCCAGCGCCTCGGTGCCGACGCCCAGGTCGGCGGCGAGCGCGGGCAGGTCGGCCTGTTCCAGGCCGGTCCAGAAGTCCTCGTCGGCCGGGTCGAGGCCTGCCGGGGTCCGCTCGGCGGGCTCCGACCAGTACCAGGTGCGCCGGAACCGGTAGGTCGGCAGGTCGATCCGGCGGGCGCCGCTGCCCGCGTGGAAGGCGGGCCAGTCGACGGCCGTGCCCCGGGTGTGGGCCCGGGCCACGGCGGTGACCAGTTCGGGCTCCTCCGCGCGGTCGCGGCGCAGCACCGGGACGAACGCGGCCTCGTCGCCGGGCGCGAGGCTCTCGGGTCCCGTCGCGCTCAGCGCGGCGTCGGGGCCGAGTTCGAGGAAGGTGGTCACGCCGTGGTCGGCGAGCCACCGCACACCGGTGCCGAACCGTACGGTGGCCCGTACCTGCCCCACCCAGTGTCCGGGGTCGGTGAGTTCGGCCGCCACCGGGCCGCCGGTGAGGGTGGAGACGACCGCGAGGCCGGGGGCGTGGTAGCGGATCCCGGCGGCCACCTCGGCGAACGCGTCGAGCATCGGTTCCATCAGCGCCGAGTGGAAGGCGTGGGACACGGCGAGTCGCTTGGTGCGCCGGCCGGCGGCCCGCAGCCGCTCCGCCACGGCCAGGACCGCGTCCTCGGGGCCGGACAGCACGGTCGACGCGGGGCCGTTCACGGCGGCGAGCGCGACCTGCCCGGTCAGCAGGGGCGCGACCTCGTCCTCGCCCGCCTGCACCGCCACCATCGCCCCGCCGGCGGGCAGGGCCTGCATCAGGCGGCCGCGCGCGGTGACCAGCCGGGCGGCGTCGGCGAGGTCGAACACCCCGGCCACGTGGGCCGCCGCGAGTTCGCCGACCGAGTGGCCGAGCACGTGGTCCGGCCGCACGCCCCACGACTCCAGCAGCCGGAAGAGCGCCACTTCTACGGCGAACAGGGCGGGCTGAGCGTATCCGGTCCGGTCGAGGAGCGGGGCGTCGGTGCCCCACATCACGTCCCGCAGCGGGCGGTCCAGATGGGCGTCGAGGGCGGCGAGCGCCGCGTCGAGGGCGTCGGCGAACGTCGAGTGGGCGGCGTGGAGTTCGCGGCCCATGCCGAGGTGCTGGGCGCCCTGCCCGGTGAACAGGAACGCCGTCCGGGCGTCCGTGTGCGCCACGCCGCGCACGAGTCCGGCCGCGGTGCAGCCGTCGGCCAGCGCGGTGAGCGCGGCGCGGGCCGACGCCTCGTCGGCGGCGACCACGGCGGCGCGCTCCTCCAGGTGGGCTCTGGACACGGCCAGCGAGTGGGCGAGGTCGGGCAGCGGTTCCCCGGGACGCTCCCGCAGGTGGTCGAGCAGGGCGGCGGCCTGGGCCCGCAGGGCCGGTTCACCGCGGCCGGACACCAGGAGGGGGAAGAGCCGGGCGGCGGGGCGGGGTTCGGGGGTGTCGGCGGGGGACTTCTCCGCAGGGGCCTCTTCGGCGGTCAGCCGCTCGGCGGGCGCCGTCTCGGCGGGCGTCCCTCGGCCGGACGTCCGCCCGGTGGGCGCAGCTCCAGCCGTCGTCGCTCCAGCCGTCGTCGTTCCAGCGGGCGCCGCTTCAACGGGCGCCGCTCCCGCTGGCGCATCCTCGACCGTCGGCTCCTCGGCGAGCGCCTCTTCGGCGGGGGCCTCTTCCAGGATGACGTGGGCGTTGGTGCCGCTCAGGCCGAACGCCGAGACGCCCGCGCGCCGGGGACGGTCGGTACGCGGCCACGGCCGGGCCTCGGTGAGGAGCCGCGCGTGACCGGCCGACCAGTCCACCTCCGGCGTCGGTTCCGCCAGGTGCAGGGTCCGCGGCAGCGTCTCGCGCCGCAGCGCCTCCACCATCTTGATCACGCCGCCGACCCCGGCGGCGGCCTGCGCGTGCCCGATGTTCGACTTCAGCGAGCCGAGCCACAGCGGCCGCTCGGCGGTGCGGCCCTGCCCGTACGTGGCCAGCAGCGCCTGCGCCTCGATCGGGTCGCCGAGGGAGGTGCCGGTGCCATGGGCCTCGACGGCGTCGACCTGGTCGGCGGTCAACTGGGCGCCCGCCAGCGCCTTCTCGATCACACGCTGCTGCGCGGGCCCGTTGGGCGCCGACAGCCCGTTGCTGGCGCCGTCCTGGTTGACCGCGCTGCCGCGCAGCACCGCCAGCACCGGGTGGCCGAGCCTGCGTGCCACCGGCAGACGCTCCAGCAGCAGCAGTCCGACGCCCTCGGACCAGGTGGTGCCGTCGGCGTCGGCGGAGAACGACTTGCAGCGCCCGTCCGGAGCCAGCCCGCGGTCCTGGCTGAACCCCACGAACGAGTCCGGCGTGGCCATCACCGTGACACCGCCCGCGATCGCCAGGGAGCACTCCCCCGCCCGCAGCGCCTGCGCGGCCAGGTGCACCGCCACCAGCGACGACGAGCAGGCGGTGTCCAGCGTCACGGCGGGGCCCTCCAGCCCCAGCGTGTAGGCGACCCGGCCGGAGGCGACGCTGGCCAGGCTGCCGAGGCCCTGCGCCGCGTAGTCGTGGTAGACGAGCCCGGTGAAGACGCCCGTGGGGCTGCCCTTGAGCGACGTCGGGTCGAGGTGGGCCCGCTCCAGCAGTTCCCACGACAGCTCCAGCAGCAGCCGCTGCTGCGGGTCGGTCTCCCTCGCCTCGCGCGGGCTGATCCGGAAGAAGTCCGCGTCGAACTCCCCCGCGTCATGCAGGAAACCGCCCTGCGCGCAGTACGTCCGGCCGGGCGTGGCCGGCTCGGGGTCGTACAGGCCGTCCACGTCCCAGCCCCGGTTGCGCGGGAACCCGGAGATCGCGTCGGTGCCGGACGCGACCAGGTCCCACAAGTCCTCGGGGGTGCGGACCCCACCGGGGAAGCGGCACGCCATCGCGACGATGGCGACGGGTTCGTGCCAGCGCTGCTCGGCGTCGCGCAGCCTGCGGCTGGTCTGCCGGAGTTCGGCCGTGGCCCGTCTGAGGTACTCGCGGAGCTTGTCGTCGTTGCCCATGGTCCTTCAGCTCTGCAGGTTGTCGAGCATCGCGAACAGTTCGTCGTCGGAGGCGGAGGTGAGGTCGTCCTCGTCGGTGGCGGCCGGGCCGGTCCGGTCGGTGGCGTCGCGCCACTCCCGCAGCAGCGCGTCGAGCCGCCCGGTGACCCGCAGGGCCGCGTCCGGCTCCAGCCCGGCCCCGGTGAGCAGCGCCGCCAGCCGGTCCACCTCGGCCAGCACCGGTTGCGCCGGATCCCCGGCGCCGGCGAGCTGCTCGCCGAGATGAGCGGCCAGGTCATGCGCGGTCGGGTGGTCGAAGACCAGGGTGGGCGGCAGCCAGCGCCCGCAGGCCGCGCTGAGCGCCTTGCGCAGTTCGACGGCGGCCAGCGAGTCGAACCCGAGGTCCTGGAACGGCCGGTCCGGTGGCACGTCCTGCCACGACCCGTGTCCCAGGACCGCGGCCACGTGCGTACGGACCAGTTCGAGCAGCGCCTCGGCTCGCCGGCCCTCCGGCAGGCCGGCGAGCCGCTCGACCAGGCCGTCCGCCGGTGCGGGCTGCCTGAGGGACGGCCGGGTCCGGGCGGGTACGTCACCCCGGTCGGCCGGCTCGGGCAGAGCGACCGCGCCGCTTTCCACACGCGCGACGGACAGCACCGGCCGCCCGCCGTCGTCGGTGGCCGTCAGCGCGACACCGGCGTCCCCCGGCGTGATCCGCACCCGCAGCGTCCGCGCGCCGACGGTTCCCAGGGAGACCTCACGCCACACCACGGGCTGCGTCACCTCGTCCGCCGTCCGGTCGAGGTGCAGTGCCGCGTCGAGCAGGACCGGGTGCAGCGCGAACTCCCCGCCACCGCCCGCCTCCGCGGGCAGCGACACCTCCGCGTACCACTCCTCGCCGTGCCGCCAGGCCGCCGTGACGGCCTGGAACGGGGCGCCGTAGCCGTACCCGGCGGCGAGCAGCCGCTCGTAGACCTCACGCACGTCGACGCGGGCGGCCCCGACGGGCGGCCAAGGCCCGAACACCTGCGCGGGTGGCAGGTCGAGCGGCTCCAGTGTGCCGTGCGCGTGCCGCGTCCAGGGCGTCTCCTCGCCGGCACGGCTGTGGACGGCCACGGGCCTCGCGCCGGTCTCGGCGTCCGGCTGACCGACGACCACGTGCACCGTGACCGGGCCGCCGTCCAGGAGCAACGGTGCCTCGACGGTCAGTTCGGTGAGAAGTGCGCAGTCCGCCTGGCGCCCCGCGGTCAACGCCAGCTCGACGAACCCGGCCGCCGGGAGGACGAGCCGCCCGTGCAGGTCGTGCTCCCCGAGCCAGCCGGCGTCGGCCTCGGCCAGCCGCCCCGTCAGCACGAGGAGATCACTGCCGGGTACGGCCACCTTGGCGGCGAGCACGGGATGCCCGGTCGCGGACTGCCCGCTCCCCGCCCGGTCGGTACCTCGCGGGGTTGCCAGCCAGTAGCGCTGGCGTTGGAAGGGGTAGGTGGGGAGGCCGTCGAGGTGGTGCCCGCCGGGGTGCAG
>NZ_JBHMCY010000124.1:0-11611 GCF_042430725.1 Streptomyces cinereospinus
GCACCCGACCAAACGGACACGCCGCCGGCGAATCGACCTGACCAAGCACTACTAGTACTCCAGTGCGGTTTTGTGATCTATCCAGCGGGTTCGTTGGTGCCGCGCCGTCGGTAATGGCTGCGGCGGGCTGTTGCCTGGTGGCGTCTGCGCCAGGTTGACCAGTGGAGCAGTCTGGCCGCGGTCAGGGCCGGTGCAGGGAAGACAGTGGCGAGCAGATGGCGGATCTCGGGAACGGTCAAGGTGATCGGGTCGTTACCGCGGGTGGGGTGGTGTGAATCTGCGGGCCGGTTGGGGGCCGCGCTGGCGGCGACGGCGGTCAGGAAGGCCAGGGCGAGCATGGCGAGCGTGATGTGCCGGTGCCATGAGGTCCAGTGCCTGACCTGGTAATGGTCGAGTCCGACCTGGCCCTTGGCGGCCTGGAAGCACTCCTCGGCGCTCCAGCGGACACCGGCGACGCGTACCAGCTCCGCGAGGGTGGCCGTGGTGGGTGACCAGCACAGGCAGAAGGCCAGCTCATCGGTGGTGCGGTTGCGGCGGACCAGCAGATGGCGGTGTTCGTCGGTGCCGATGTGGATCCATGCCCAGTCATAGTGGCGCGGGCCCTTCGCGCCGCTGCCCGCGCTCCACCGCTGCCAGGCGGTGACGGGCAGGCGGCCCGCGGCGGTGTCCGCGCGGACAGGGGTGAGGCCTGAGTTGATCCGCACCCGCGTCGAGCAGGCGACGGCCATGACGTAGCCGGTGCCGGCCTCCTCCAGTCGGGCACGCAGCTGTGGGTCCTGCCCGTAGGCTTCGTCGCCGGTCACCCATGGTGCCTCCACCCCGGCGTCCAGCGCGGCGGCGATCATCTCCCAGGCCAGGCGGGGCTTGGTCGCGAACTCGATCTCGTCGGGTATCCCGGCCGCCTGGCGGCGCCCGGGGTCGGTGCACCAGGAGCTCTCGGGCAGGTAGAGCTGGCGGTCGACCAGCGCCCGTCCCCGGCTGGTGGCGTAGGCGAGGAAGACCCCGACCTGGCTGTTCTCGATGCGTCCCGCAGTGCCGGTGTACTGCCTTTGTACCCCCGCCGAGGCGCGGCCCTTCTTCACGAAGCCGGTCTCGTCCACGATCAGTACCCCGCCGTCGGTGCCCAGGTGTTCGACGGCGTAGGCGCGCAGGTCGTCACGGACGGCATCGGCGTCCCAGCGGGCGTAGCGCAGCAGCCGCTGCATCGGTCCCGGCCGGGCGTGACCGGCCTGCTCGGCCAGTTGCCAGCAGTTCTTCCGTTCTGCCTTCGACAGCAGCCCGAGCAGATAGGCGCGGGCACTCGCCCGGGCTTCAACTCGGCCGAACCGAACCGCGATTCGGGCCATGATCTGGTCGAACATCTCCCGCCAGCGGGCAGGGTCCACGCTATGGCCTGCTGCCACCGCACGATCTTCGTTTGTCCACACACCAACCGATGATCACGCGGTGGCCGTACCCGTTCCCAGCCAGGTCCCCTCCAAGATCGCGAAACCAGACTGGAGTACTAAGTGAGAACTCACAGAACGCGTGGTCCATGACGCTGTCCAGCACCATCGCGCGCACACGGCGCGGGTAGGTCTCGGCGTACTGTGCCCCGAGCAGCGTGCCGTACGAGCTGGCGTGGAAGGTGGCCGTCCACCTCGCGGCTGACACCGCCACCACCCGTGTGGTCACCCGCGAGGCCGTTTCCAAACCGGACCCCCCTCCGTCGCCGAGCGAAGGGTGTGCCGTTTTCCCGATGACCGGTTCCGGCGCCTGAAGGATCCTTTTCGGCCTTTTCGTTCGAGAAATACCTTCTGGTTATGGCCGCACTGGCCGATAATGAAAGCTCGCGGCCAAGAACTGCTGTCGAGTATAGTGAAAGTCAAATCTGGCAGACATTGCGGACATTGAGGCCGATCGAATGCCGAACCCCGCATCGCACAACTAGCCGATTATGCGACTATGGAGACGACCGCCACATCGGAGACACAGCCAGACGGGGGCCTCGCTGTGTTTTTTTCGCAACACTCCTTCGTCGATGAGCGCTCCAGGGGAATCCGCGTCCGTCGGACGCCATTCCTTCCGGTGACGGATCACCCGTAGTCCCCACGCGCTCAGAAATCGACGATCCGCGTTTCCCTCTCTGCCTCCGCGCCCGAGAAGGCGACGTCGCAGGTCCTGACTATACGCGCCCATGCCATGGCCCATGCCTACCGGGAGCAGGTGTTGAAAATGTTACAGCGTGACATCGAAGTGAAACTCCTCCGCACCCTCGTGGCCATTGTCGAGGAGAACGGTTTCGCCCGTGCGGCGAAGTCCCTGCACGTGACACAGCCGACGGTCAGTCAGCAAATGCAGCGGCTGGAGACCCTGGTCCAGGCACCTCTGTTCCAGCGCGGCAAGAGGCCACTGCAACTTACGCCTGCGAGAAGGGAGTTGGTTGCCCATGCGCGCCGTGTCATCCTACTGAACAGTGAAGTCCTCAACAAACTCTCGGCGCTCCAGAACCCGCAGTCGTTCAGCATGGGCTGTTCGGTGCATCTCGCCGACGGACTCGGCAGCATGATCAGCCAACTGGCCGTGGAGCGACCGCACCTGCGGTGCGCGATGACCACCGGCCTCAGCTCCTCCCTCGTTGACAGGCTCGCCCGGGGCGAACTGGAGGCTGCGCTTTTGCTGGGCACGTAGACGCCCCGCAGCGAGGCGCTGGGGCGGCTGGGGCTGGCCTGGTTCGGCGAGGCTCCCCTCGCGCCCGGGAACAGCGTCCCGATGGCCTTCGTCAGCGAGCGTTCGGCACTGAGCCTGCGGATCATCGACACGCTTGCCGAGCGCAAGGTCGCCTGGCACTCCGTCCTCTGGTGCTCCGACCCGCTGTCGATCCGGGCCTCCGTGCAGGCGGGCCTGGCCTATACGGCCCTGCCTGCGAACGCCCACGACTACCACCCGTCGCTGCGCCCCGCGCCGGCCGGCGCCCTGGGGCCCGCGCCCGAACCCCTCGTCGTACATCTGGCCTTCTCCTCCACGGCCCGCGAACCCGTGCTGGAGGCCGCGCGCACGGTGGCCCGCGCGACGCTCAGGGACCTGCCCCTTCAGCAGTTGTGATGGGGAGGGGCCGCACGGCCGGCGGGGGGAGAGCGGCCATGCGGCCCGGATCAGGGGGTGGACGTCGGCCCGTACCGCCGGGCGCGGACGCGAGGCGCGTCCGCGCCCGGCGGTACGGCACGGGTCCGTACATGCCGTACCGGCCCGGTCAGTACGAGGTGCGGGCCGCGCCGCGCTGCACCAGCTTGGGACCGTAGGGCGCAGCGTCCAGCCAGGCGCCGGCCTTCAGCCCGGCCGAGGCGACCGCCGCGGCCGCACGCCGCCGCAGACGGATCGAGGGGCGCTCCGCCAGCATGTGTTCGAGTGCCGAGCTGGCACAGGCGCGGTTGTAGTTGGCGGCCTCCTTGCGCTCCTCGGCGAACCGGACGATCTCCGCCTCCGCCTCGGCGGCTCCGTGCGCGGACAGCGCCGCGTGCACGGCGGTCACCGCCCGGACGGCGTCGGGAATGCTGGAGTTCATGCCGCGCGCGCCGAACGGAGCGAACAGGTGCGACGCCTCGCCCGTCAGCAGCACCCGGCGGTGGGTGTCCGTGAAAGTGGCGGCCACCTGCTGGGCGAACCGGTAGGTGGACACCCACCGCACCCGCTCACCGTAGGAGGCGGGCAGGACCCGGGGAATCCAGTGCCGCAGCCCTTCGGGCGAGACGTACCTTCCGGAATCGTCGTCCACCAGGAGATTGAGGTCAACCCGCCAGCCGCCGGCGAACGGGACGATCAGCACGTTGCGGCCGCCGACCTTCGGGTGGTGGTAGTGGAAAACCCGTTCGACGGGCATCGGATGAGCGGGGTCGTCGTCCAGGTCGACCACCACGAAGGTGTTGCGCGAGCGAGGCCCCTCCAGCGGACTGCCGATGGCAGACCGCAGCGGCGAACGGGACCCGTCCGCGGCGATCACGTAGTCCGCCAGCCACTCGGTGCCCGAGGAATCCACCAGCCGTACGCCGTCCGGGCCGCTCGTGGCCTGTGTCGCCTCGACACCCCAGTGGAACTCCACCTTTTGCTTCGCGCACGCGGTGGCCATCAGGTCCTCGGTACGCACCTGCGGCAGGCTGGTGAACGGCGGCAGCCCCTCGCGGTGCAGCGGCGGATAGGTGCGCGCATAGATCTCCCGCCCGGCCCAGAAGGACCGCTTGGTGGACCACATCAAGCCATTTCCAGCGATGTCGTGTCCCAGTCCGGGGCTGATCCGCTCCAGTTCGCGCAGTGACGCTCCGTGCAGGTACGCGGCGCGGCTGCCGGGCCGCACGGTGTCCGCGACGCGCTTGTCGAGGACCACCGCGGGCAGGCCGGCGGCGCGCAGCGCCAGCGCGGCGCTGAGCCCGGCGGGGCCCGCGCCGACGACCAGGACGGGGTGACGGGTCGTCGGTCCGCTGGCGGCGCTCATGCCCCCTCCTCCTCGCACAGGTGGAGGGCATCGGGTGTGAAGGAGATGATCCGGCCCGTGAGGCCGCCGGTCAGCATGGCGTGCCACAGGGCGGGGCGCATCCCGGTCTCCTCGCGGTGCAGGACCACTTCGTGGTCCTCGGTCGTCAACTCCAGGTAGTCGCCCATCTGGTGGACGCCCATTCCGGCGGTCCGGGCCGTATGGACCACGGGTTCGAACTCCGGTACGTCGAGCACGTACACCGACACCGTCATGCGCCCGGCACCTCCGCGTTCTTGCGTATGAGCTCCGCCTTGCGCTGCCAGAGGGCCTGGGCCGAGGGCCACGGGGACTCGACGACGTCGGCGAGCGCGGCCAGGGTCAGCTCCGCGTCGCGGGAGTCGATCCCCGACATCTCCCGCAGCGGCCGGGTGATCTCCAACTGGAGGCCGTTGGGGTCGTCGAAGTAGATCGACTCGATCAGCTCGTGCCCCATCGGCCGGGTTACCCGGACCCCGTGCGCCTTCAGCCGGTCCCGCCACGCCAGAAGCTCTTCCTCGGTGTCGACGTGGAAGGCGACGTGGCGGGAGCGGTGCATCAGATCGCTCGGCGGCTCCTCTTCCGGCAGGCCGAAATAGTAGAAGAAGGCGATCCGGTTCCCCCGGCCCATGTCGAAGAAGAAGTGCACGAAGTCCGGGTAGTCCTCGGTGACCCACCCCGTCGCCGTGATGGCGTGTATCAGGGGCATGCCGAGGGCCTGGGTGTAGAACTCGTGGGTAGCGCGCGGCCTCCAGGTGACGAAGGCCAGGTGGTCGACGCCGTCCAGCCGCAGGCCCGGCTGGTACTGCGAGGGCGGTGATGCGGTCTCCAATGTTCCTCCTCTTTCGTAGGGGCGGGACGGCAGGGACCGGCGCGCTGCCGGTGAGACGGGTCAGCGTGAGGGTGTGGGGCTCTTCCCACGCAGTCCGGTGCCGGTGATGAGTGCTCCGACCAGCAGGGCGACGCCACCGGCCACCAGGGCCCAACGGGTACCGTCGGCATTGGTCGAGGCGAGGTTGAGGATCACACCCAGGGCGGCGACGCCCAGCGAAGCGCCGACCTGGCGGGCCGAGTTGAGCGCTCCGGCGCCGATGCCGGCGAGGTCCGTCGGGATCGAGCTCGCCATCCCCGCCACCAGGGCGGGCAGGGCGAAGGAGATACCGAACCCGAAGGCGAGCAGGCCCACCACGGTGACGGCGAGGTCGACGCCGGAGTTGCCCGTGAACGGCGCCTGGAGCAGCGCACCGATCCCCATCAGGGCGAAGCCGATGGTGGCGGGGCGGCGCGGGCCGATGCGGCCCACCAGCCGGCCGGTGTAGATCGGGTTGAAGGCGGTCGGCAGCGTCAGCGGAAGGAAGGCGAGGCCGGCGCTGAAGGACGAGTAGCCGCGACTGTCCTGGAAGAAGAGCGACAGCACGAACAGCAGCCCCGAGAGGCCGAAGTTGGCCAGCAGGCCCGCCGCCAGCGCGGAGGAGAACCCGCGGCTGCGGAACATCCGCAGCGGGAGCATCGCCGCGTCACCGGCACGCGACTCCGCCACCAGGAAGGCCACCACCGCGACCGCGGCCAGGGCGAAGGCGATCAGCACGACGCCGTCCGACCAGCCCTTGGCGGGCCCCTCGATCAGGGCGTACACCAGCGCCGCCAGGGCGACCACACCGCTGAGCTGTCCGGTCAGGTCGAGGCCGCTGCGCTGCTTGCGGGCCGTCTCCGGGGCCTGCCGCACGGTGATGACCAGGCTGATCACGG
Organism: Streptomyces cinereospinus; assembly: GCF_042430725.1. Lineage (NCBI taxonomy): Bacteria > Bacillati > Actinomycetota > Actinomycetes > Kitasatosporales > Streptomycetaceae > Streptomyces > Streptomyces cinereospinus. The sequence continues at coordinate 6,236 of NZ_JBHMCY010000124.1, forward strand.
CCAGCGGCACGTTGATCAGGAAGATCGCGCGCCATCCGACCGTGTCGGTCAGGACACCGCCCACCAGCGGGCCGGCGGCGAGCGCCGCACCCGTGATCGCGGCCCAGGAGCCGACCGCGCGGGCCCGCTCGGCCGCGTCGGTGTAGGCATTGGTGATCACGGCCAGCGACGCGGGGAGCAGCAGCGCCCCCGCCGCACCGAGGGCCAGGCGCAGCACCACGAGCGCGTCTAGCGTGGTGGCTGCAGCCGAGACGCCGGACAGCAGGCCGAACGTCACGAGGCCCCAGAGGAAGACCCGCCGGCCGCCGAAGCGGTCCGACAGCCAGCCCGCTGTCAGCAGCAGCGCGGCGAAGGTGATCGTGTAGCCGTTCGTGACCCACTGGAGCCCGCTCAGCCCGATGTTCAGATCACGGGAGATCGCGGGAAGCGCGACCGAGACGATGGTCATGTCCAGCAGGACCATGAAGTAACCGAGCGAAAGCCCTACCAGCAGAGTGCGCGATGGCTTACCGGCCGGTTCTCCGTCGGTGACGGAAGCCCGCTGTGGTTCCGCCTGCGTTGCCATGTGTTTCTCCTCGGTTTCAGAATCGCTCTTTCCGCCGCCGGATCAGGTCGTCGGGGACGGAGTCTTCATTCAAGCTGACGCGGAAGCCGAATTGGCGCTGGTAGGAGAGGGAATACCCTATGGGTGACATCGGTACGGCCGATGGATCAGTAACTGAGGGGCGACAACATGGAGTTGCGGCATCTACGGACGTTCGAAACGGTGGCCCGGACACTCAGCGTCACGCAGGCCGCCCGTGAACTGCACTACGCGCAGTCCAGTGTGAGCGATCAGATTCAGTCGTTGGAACGCGAATTGGGAGTGGCTCTGCTCGACAGGTCACAGCGCAGGGTCCGGCTCACCCCACAGGGAGCGGTGCTGTCGGAGTACACCGACCGGATCCTCAAGCTTCTGGAGGAGGCGAGGTGGGCGGTCTCGCGGCCCGGTTCGGAACTGGCCATCGGCACGCTGGAGACGGTGGGGCTGCATCTGCTGCCGAACGTGCTCTCCTGCTACCGCTCGCTCTACCCGCAGGCACGGGTGCGGGTCGGTCAGGACAGCCGGGGCGAGCTGTACAAGTCCGTCCGCCGGGGAGATCTCGATCTCTGCCTGGCCTTCGGCACCCCGCCCGACGACACGAGCCTGCGCTTCGAGACCCTGGCCGAGGAGCCGCTCGTCGTCATCGTCCCCCCGGACCACCGCCTCGCCGCACGCGGCCGGGCCGGACTGCACGAGCTGGTCTCCGAACCCTTCCTCGCCACGGAGCGGGGTTGCGGGTTCCGGGAGATGTACGACAACACCTTCGGTTCCGCCTCGTCCAAGGAGCCGATCGCGGAGGTCTCCGGCATCGGCACCCTGGGCGCGTGCGTGGCCGCGGGGATGGGCTGTGCGCTGCTTCCGCGCATCTCGGTGCGCGGGCAGGCCGACCGGGGCGAGGTGGCCGTCGTGGAGGTCGGGGACACCGACCTGCGCACTACGGTCACCATGACGTGGCTGGACCGCAACTCCGCGAACCCCAGCCTGGCCGGCTTCCAGACGGTGCTGCGCGAGCAAGCTGGCCGGCTGACACCGGACGGTACCGGTCACGGCCGCACGGCCCGGGGTCCGGGAGCCGCCGCGCCGGCTGTGGCAGCCGCGGCGGACGTCTCGGCCGCGGTCACGGGCGCCCCTGACGTCGCGAGCGGCGGCAGGGACAGCTCCCTCAGCCGGGAGCGGGCGATCTTCCCGGTGACGGTGGTCGGCAGCGCGTCGACGATCACCAACTGCTCGGGCAGCTTGTAGGTGGCCAGTCCCTTGGCGGACAGGTGGGCGGTCACCTCGCTCAGGGTCAGGCCGGTGGCGCCCTCCCGCAGTGAGGCCACCAGGCAGGAGCGCTGCCCCAGCCGCGGATCGGGTCTCCCGAGCACCGCGTGCTGGGCGAGCTGGGGGAGGTCCTTGAGCAGCTCCTCCACCTCCAGAGCGTTGAACTTTAGGCCGCCGCGGTTGATCAGCTCGTCGGACCGCCCCCGGTAGCCCACCGAGCCGTCCGGTCCGAGGGCCGCCAGGTCTCCGGAGCGGAGCCAGCCGTCGCCGGTGAGCGCCGCCCGGGTCAGCTCCGGGGCCGCGTGGTACCCGTGGAACATGTACGGACTGCGGTACTGCAGTTCCCCCGTCGTACCCGGCTCGACGGGGGTGCCCTCGCGGTCCACCACCCGCACCTCAGCCCCGGACATCGGGCGCCCGATCGTGGAGGTCGCCTCTGGCGGGTCCCCGGGACGGGTGTAGGTGCCCGCCCCGATCTCCGTCATCCCCCACTGCACGATGAGGCGCGCACCAAGCGTGTGCCGCACCTCGTCGGCCAGCTCACGAGGGACGTGGGCGCCGCCGGTGCGCACCTCCCGCAGGCCGGGGACGGTGCTGGACTCCGGCCCCTCCTCCCTCAGCACCGCCATGACGTCACGCAGTTGGGCGGGCACGGCGAAGGCCGCGGTGGCAGAGGCCGTGCGCAGGACCTCCAGGAAGCGTCGGGCGTCCCAGCCCTCGAAGAGACCGACACGGCCGCCGGTGACCAGCGCGAGGTGCACCGACAGCAGGCCGAAGGCATGACTGAGCGGACTCGCCGAGACGATCGTGTCCGACGCGCCGAGACCGCCGTCCGCCGCCACCGCCGCCGCGTTGCCGAGCAGGCCGGCATGACTGTGCACACAGAGCTTGGGCCGCCGGGACGTCGTCCCGGACGAGGCGAGCAGCATCATTGGCGCGTACGGGTCGCGCGGACGGTCCACCGGTGCGCCGCCGGGTCCGTCGGCGTCCCGGGCCCCTGACGGCGCGTCGTCCTCCCGCACCGCGGCCGGGTCCCACGACCCGGCCGGCCGTGACAACTCGTCCGATTCCAGGAGCCCCAGCTTCTCCAGCCGGGCGGCGTGGGAGTCCGAGGGCCGGTCGCAAGAGACCCAGACCTGCCGGAGAGAGGGACACCGCTCGCGCAGGGCGACCAGGTCGTCCACGCGGTCGTGCCCGCGGTGCGCGCCACGTGCCACCACGGCGACCGCCTTGGACTGGTCCAGCAGCGAACGCATCTCGTGGACGCCGTAGTTCGTGTGCAGCGGCAACAGCAGGATGCCCGTCTCGGCGGTGGCCGCGTGCAGGACCACCAGCTCCCAGGAGTTGGGCAACTGGGTCGCCAGCACGTCGCCGGCCCGCAGCCCGGACCGGGTCAGCGACCGGGCGGTCCGTGCGGCTTCGATACGGCATTCGCGCCAGGTCCGCCACCGGGTCCCGTCCCGTACGGCGGAATGCGTACCGCGTGCCGCGGCACGTTCCAGGGCCTCGCCGAACGTGAGAGGTGTTGTCGTCGATTCCGGGCGGGGAGTGCTCACGAGGTTCCTCCGTCTGCGGCAGAACGAACATGCGCGGATTGCCGACTCGGATTCTGGGCCGCAGGCGAAGGAATAGTCCAGGGAATCCCCCATAAGTATTCGTGATCTTTACTGCCGGTCCCGCAGAATAGGAAATCCTTATCCGGGGGCGGTGGCCGGTGGCGGACCCGGGTTTCTAGTGGCTTGCGGGCGGGGGTTCGGCATGGCCGATCGGTGGCATCGGCTGCGCCGAACCATGTCCACATCGGCCCGGAAGGGGCTCTCATCTGCGGAAATGCGCTCCGCTCCGGGGTATTTTGAAGGTGTCGGGGAGGTAAGGAATCTCAATACAGAAGGGCGAGTACACCGCCCCATGCCTTCGTCGTACCCGGTCGTCGTCGTGTCGTTCGGCGGAGCCGATGGATACCATCGAGAATGCAGAACCATCGCGTTTTCCCAGGACATCCGCTACGTTTCCGGGGTCGGGTAATTTCCGGTCGAATGTTTCTTCATTTCGCGACCACGAGTGGGCTTGCCGTTTGAAGGAAAACCGCCCCAGAATGTCGACGGCCCCGACGCAGGAGGTATCGATGTCCGTTGCTCACCCTTCCGGTAAAGCGAACGCACGCCTGGTGTCCGCCGATGGAATTCCCGGGGAAAGAGCCTTCTCCGACGCCGACCTCGGACGCCTCGACGCCGCGATCCACGATGCCCGTTCCGCGTGGACGGCGTCGACCTCGTCGCTTCTCGCGGAGGCGAAGGCTGGCGGAGAGGCCGCCTTCCTGACCGAACGCCACTGCGTGTTCGACCACTGCGCCGTACTGTTGTTCCCGCGCACCCTCGACTCCGGCCTGCGCCACCTGGAACAGCAAGGCCTGGCACCGCTTCCCGTGGTACCGAGCACGGTGGTCCGTCAGAGGCTGAGCGAGCGGTACGGCTGGACCCGGCCCGCTGTCAGGTCCACATCGTGCGCATCAGGCCGGAACTGCCGGACAGACGACGCCACGCCTCGGTGGAGTTGTTCCTCTTCCCTCGGGACGGTGCGGCGTTCGACCGGCACATCGAGGCGTCCGAGGTCGAGCACGGCTTCGAGCAGCACACCGCGTTCGTCTTCCGGCGCCCGAGCGCGGCCGGGCTCGAAAGCCTCGTCACCGCCTGGCGCACCGGCGCCGGACTGCTCTGGGAAGGCGGCGGCTACAACCCGCAGGAGGGGCCGGGGGGTTCGACCGTCCTCTACTTCGTCCGCGACCCCGCGTGGTCCGCGCGTAGCCGCCGCCGCTTCGAACTGCACTGCGCCGGCGATCTCAGGGAGTTCACCGCCCGCATCCCGCAGGAGACCGAAGCCGTCCGCCACGCCTATGCCGCGTGGCGGTCCACCGAGCACGTCGTGTCCATCTGAGTCCCCCGGGACCAGCTCTGCCCGGTGTCCCCATCTCTCCACGTACCCAGGAGCACATGTGTTGCGGAACGACACGCTGACCGCCAGGAACCTGGCCCTCACCCCCGAGCTGCACGACTACCTCCTCGATCAGGGCAGGATGACGCCCGACCCGCTCCTCATCGAGCTGATCGAGCTGACGCACGAGGCGATACCCGAGCAGGCGCACATGACGGTCGCGCCCGAGGAGGGCGCGCTGCTGACGTTCCTGGTGCGGCTGCTGGGCGCCCGCACCATCGTCGAGGTGGGTACCTTCACCGGGTACTCCTCGCTCTGCATGGCCCGGGGCCTGCGGGCCGGCGGCTCGCTGATCACCTGTGACGTCTCCGCCGAATACACCGACGTGGCACGCGACTTCTGGGCCCGTGCCCAGGTGGACGACCGGATCGAGTTGAGACTCGGCGACGCGCTCGACACCCTCCGCGCCCTGCCCGCCGAGCCTCACCTGGACCTCGCCTTCATCGACGCCGACAAGCCGGGTTACATCGGTTACTGGGAGGAACTAGCCCCAAGGCCGTGAAGTTATGGCTCGGGTGGGGTTGTCCAGGGGGCTTTGA
>NZ_JBHMCY010000125.1:0-11302 GCF_042430725.1 Streptomyces cinereospinus
CGGGGCGCCCCCGTCAGGCCACGGGCCCCGCCGGCCGGCCTCGGCACCGCACGGGGGGCGGCCGCCAGGGCGCGTACGGCGTGGAGCGCGCCCCGCGCGCTCCCTCCGCCCGCCGACGCGCCCGCCCGCTGCCGCCGCCCGTCGCTGTGCAGCAGGACGCCCGGGGCGAAGGCGCGCAGCGCCAGCGAGCCGAGCCCCGGGGTCAGACGCAGTTCGGGATACGAGGTGAACAGGAACTGCCCGACGCGGTCGAGCCGGAAGCCGTCGACCTCCTCCGTCGCCATCCGCCCGCCCGGACGGGGAGCGGCCTCCAGGACGGTGGCCGCGATTCCCGCGCCGGTCAGCCGGTGTGCCGCGGCGAGACCGGCGACCCCGGCTCCCACGACGACGACATCCGTCTGAAACGTGGGCTCAAGCACGTGCCCCTCCTCGACGTTGCGCGGCCGGTGGAGAGCTGATGCCCGCAACCAGCAGCGGGGATACCCGAGTTCGCGTCGAGGTTAGGGTCGCGTCCGGCCGGGGACAGTCGCGCATCGACAGAGCACGGTCGCACGGCGGTCGCATACGGTCGTGCACGGCCATGCGTGGCCATGAGCGGCAGGCTCGCGGCCCCCGGTGGCCGCGACCGGCCTCACCGGGCCGCCCGGATCGCCTCCTCGATCCCCGGGAACGCGAAGGCGAACCCCGACTCCAGCAGCCGCCGCGGCACCACCCGCTGACTGCCCAGCACGTCCCCGGCCATCTCGCCCAGCACCGCCCGCAGCACCGGCTCCGGCACCGCGAACAGCGTCGGCCGGCGCAGCACCCGCCCCATCGCCGCGGTGACCTCACGATTGGTCAGCGGCTCGGGGGCGGTCAGGTTGAACGGCCCCGACAGGTCGTCCCGGTCGAGCAGGTGCCGGAGCGCGGCGACCTCGTCGTGCAGCGAGACGAACGACCAGTACTGCCGCCCGTTCCCGAGCCGCCCGCCCAGGCCCGCCTGGAACAGCGGGAACAGCCGCCCCCAGGCGCCGCCCTTGCGGGAGACCACCAGCCCGGTCCGCGCGAGCACCGTCCGCACCCCCGCCTCGCGCGCGGGGGCCGCGGCCGCCTCCCACTCCACGCACAGCTCCGGCAGGAAGCCCGTCCCGGCCGGCGCGTCCTCGTCGACGGCCCGCTCCCCGGTGTCGCCGTACCAGCCGATCGCGCTGCCGTTGAGGAACACCCGCGGCCGCCGCTCCGCGGGCAGTTCCGCGACGGCCCTGGCCAGCGTCGCCGTGCCGAGCACCCGGCTGTCCCGGATCCGCGCCTTGTACTCCTCGCTCCAGCGGCGGTCGCCCACTCCGGCGCCCGCCAGGTTCACCACCGCGCCGCACCCGGCGAGGCCGGCCGCGTCGACGTACTCCCGCCCGGGGTCCCAGCGGACCTCGTCCGCCGACCGGGGCTCCCGGCGCACCAGGCGCACCACCTCGTGTCCCTCGGCGGTCAGGGACCGCACGAGCGCACTGCCGATCAGACCGGACGCACCGGCCACCGCGATTCGTTCCATGAGCCCATCCTGCCGGTCGGCCCGGCACAGCAGCCGGACTGGCGCTCGGACGGGCCGTCTTACCGTGACGTCATGCCGGTTCCGTACATACGTCACGCCCGTCACGCCGACGAGGAGGTGCTGGGGCGGCTGGACCGCCGCTGCCGGTCCGTGCTGCACTCCGTCCGGACCCGCCCCGCACCGCCGTACGCGCCCTTCTTCAGCGACCGCGCCGCGCCGCGCGACCACCTCGTCGCCGAACTCGCCGGAGCGGTCGTCGGCTACATCCGGCTGGGCGTGCCCACACCGCTGGAGAGCAACGCGCACGTGCGCCAGATCCAGGGCCTGGTCGTCGCCGAGGAGGCGCGCGGCGCCGGGGTCGGCCGGGCCCTGCTGCGGGCCGTGCAGGACGAGGCCCGGCGGCACGGGGCCCGCCGGATCACCCTGCGGGTGCTCGGGCACGACACGCCGGCCCGGGAGCTGTACGAGTCCGAGGGGTTCGTGGTGGAGGGGCTGCTGCCGCAGGAGTTCCTGCTCGGCGGGGAGTACGTCGACGACGTGCTGATGGGCCGGTTCCTGTGAGCCGGCCCGGGCCGGCCGGGCGTCACGACGCCACCAGCTCGCCGGTGTCCACCGGCGTCGTCAGGTCCGCCGCCCGCGCCGCCGCACCGGCCACCTCGGCGGCCGTCAGGGCGTAGCCCGTCTCCGCGTCGGTGGTGGAGCGGGCGAAGACCACGCCGAACACCTTGCCCTCGGTGGTCAGCAGCGGGCCGCCGGAGTTGCCGGGGCGGACCGTGGAGCGGATCGCGTAGATCTCGCGCGTGACGTCGTCGTCGCTGTAGATGTCCTGGCCGGCCGCGCGGACCCGGCTCGCCACCGTCGCGGCCTGCAGGTCCAGCCCGCCGTCGTGCGGATAGCCGGCGACCACGGCCGCGTCGCCGCGCTTCGCGTCGTCGAACTCCAGGGCCGGGGCGCGCAGCTCGGGGACGTACAGCACGGCCACGTCCCTGTCCGGGTCGAACAGCACCACCTGGGCCTGGTACGACGGCCCGACCCCGCCGACCCGGACGGCCGGCTCGTCGATGCCCGCCACCACGTGCGCGTTGGTCATCACCCGCTCGGCCGCGTACACGAATCCGCTGCCCTCGCGCCCCTGACCGCCCGTGAAACCCTCGATCTTGACCGTGCTGCGCTTGGCGGCGCCGTCGGCGCTCGCCGTGACGTTGTCCCCGGAGGGCCTGGCCACCTCGGCGGTCGACTCGCTCCCGAACGGGTTGAACACCTGCGGGAAGCCGGCCTCGGTGAGCGTGGAGGTGGCCCGCGAGAACCAGGCCGGCGTGGTGTCCGGCATCGCGGTCTGCACCGCGCCGAGCAGCCGGGAGTCCCGGACCGCGCCGGTCATCAGCGGCGCCGCGGAGGCGGCCAGCACGCTCGCGGCCACCCACGCCACGACCAGCGCGGCGACCGAGTTGGCCGCCGCCCCGCCGACCCCGTCGGCCACCCTGAGCGGCCCCCCGGCCAGCTCCCGCCGCAGCCGCCGGGCCGGCCGCCCGGCCAGCGCGTGGCCCACCACCGCCGGCCCCAGCACCGTGAGCACCGCGGTCACCGTCGCCGCGGTGGTCCCCGGCGACACCAGCTCCCGCACCCACGGCAGCAGCCACACGCCGAGCACCGCGCCGCCCACGAACCCGGCGAGCGAGACACAGCCGGCCACCAGCCCCCGCCGGTAGCCGGTGCCGGCGTAGACCAGGATCACCAGCGCGAGCAGGACGTCGAGCAGGTCCACGGAGCCGCCTTTCTGCCGGACCCGCCGGGTGCGCGCGGACGCGCGCCCCGGCACCCCTTGATACGCGACGGACGGGCCCAGTGACCGGCCACGTGCGCGCGGCCGGTGAGGAGCCGGCCACCTGTACGTGTATCCCGAAAAACGTCACCGACCCGGGTGAGGGTTCCGCCAGGTGGCACAGCCCGCGTCGCGGACCGTCCGGCCCGGTCCGAGAGTGGGTCCATGCGTCTCTTCCCCCCTGATGAGCGAGGCGGACGGGGAGCACGGCGGCGCGCCGTGCCGATACCCGGCGGCGCGGTGGCGCTGGCGGGCGCCCTGCCCGGGATCGCCGCGACGGCCGCCCTGGTGCTGTGCGCGCACGCGGTGGACCGGTCGGTGACGGCCGCCCGGTCCGCCCGCCCGCTCGCCGCCGCCCGCGCGGCCGCCCACACCGCCCCCAGGCCGCCCGTCGTCCCCCGGGCGGCCTGGCTGGGCCCGGCGGACCGGGCCGCCGCGGGCCGGCAGCCGCCGCCGCGCTACGACGACAAGGTCGTCGCCGTGTTCGTGCACCACACCGACTCGCCCAACACCTACCGCTGCGCCGACGCCCCCCGCATCATCCGCGACCTGCGCGCCGGCCAGACCGGCGCCCGGGACTGGGACGACATCGGCTACAACTTCCTGGTCGACCGCTGCGGCACCCTCTACGAGGGCCGCGCGGGCGGCGTCGACCGCCCCGTCACCGGCGCCCACACCCAGGGCTTCAACCACCGCACCGCCGGCATCGCCGCCATCGGCACCTTCACGGCGGGCACGGAGGTGCCGCGCGCGATGACCGAGGCGATCGCCGCGCTGGCCGCCTGGAAGCTGGGCCTGTCGGGCACCGACCCGCGGGCGGTGGTGCAGCTGGTCTCCAGCAACAGCCGCAGCCGCTTCGCCGCCGGGACGCGCGCCGCGCTGCCCGCCCTGGCCGGGCACGGCGACGGCTTCATGACCAGCTGCCCCGGTGCCGCCCTGAACGCGCGGCTGCCGGAGATCAGGGGCCTGGCGGCCCGGTTGCAGGGACGGCCGTGACTCCCGGACCGGCGCAGGCGTACCTCCCGGCGGACCCGGGGCCGCCGGGACGACCGCCTGACGGACGACCGCCCGGGGCTGGACCCGGCGGCCGCCGTGTGGGCCGGGCGGATCCTGCGCAGCGGGGCCGGCGGCGTCGGGCCGCCTGACGCGGCTCACCCCGTGCAGCGGGTCATTCCTTGAAGCGGTCCCACAGCCGCGGGTACCGCCGCGCGAGGGCCGCCTCGTTCTCGAAGTCGACCGGCGTGCCCTCCGGTTCCGCGGCGGCCGGGGCGATGCCGAGGTCGGGGGCGACGGTTCCGGTGAGCTGCTCGTAGGCCTCGTCGGCCGCGTAGCCCAGCTCCTCGCCGTCGCCGTCGACCTCCTCGTCGAAGTCGTCCAGCAGCTCGGCCAGCGAGTCCGGGTCGTGCACCGCGCCCTCGTACACCTCGCGGCCCTGGCCGATCAGCCAGCACCGGAAGAAGTCGAAGGCGTCGTCGCTGGCCCCGTCGAGCAGCACCCAGGCGGCGCCCCACAGGTCCCAGGTGTACGCGCGGCCGTAGCGGGCCTCGAAGTGACGGGCGAAGTCGAGGACGGCCTCCGGGTCGAGCCGGAGGAGCCGTTCCACGAGCAGGTCCGCCTGTTCCTCGGGGTCGCCCTCGGCGGCCTCCCGGGTGGTGTCGACCAGCTCCCAGAACTCCGTCTCGTCCATCACGGCTCAAGCATCGGGCTTTCCCGGGTGCGGCGCACGCGGAGTGCCCGGATCGTTGCCGGAGCACGGGGGCGGGGGCGGGCCGGGACGTGCCGCGTCAGGGGCCGTACAGGCGGGCGAGGCGGGCCGCGTCCCGCGCGAAGCGGGCGCGCAGGTTCTCGGGGGCGAGCACCTCCGCCTCCGCGCCGAGCGCCGTGAGCTGGGTGTGGGCGACCTCCTCGGACTCCACCGGCAGGGTCAGCGTCACCCGGCCCTCGGCGTCCGGCGCACCGGCCTTCGCCAGTGCCTCGCGGGCGGCGAGCGGGCCGACGGCGTGCGGCAGCGCGCGCACCCCGGCGGGCGAGAGCCGCACCTCGACCTCGGCGCGCAACAGGGACCGCGCGAACTGCTCGGCCCGCTCCTCCCAGAAGGCGGGCAGGTCGAACTCCCCGTCGCGGGTGAACCGGTCCTCGCCGGGCGCCACGGCGGTGAACCGGTCGACCCGGTACGTCCGGAAGGCGCCCGCGTCCGCGACCCGCGCGCACAGGTACCAGACCCCCGCCTTCAGCACGAGCCCGTACGGCTCCAGCCGCCGCTCCACCGCACCGTCCCCCCGCCGGTACCGCGTGGTGATCCGCCGGTCGTCCCACACCGCGTCGGCGACCACCGGCAGCAGCGCCGGGGTGCGGGGCTCCCTGAACCAGCCCGGCGCGTCCAGGTGGAACCGCTGGGCCGCCGTACGGGAGGCGTCCCGCAGGGACGGCAGCAGCGCGGCGGAGACCTTCAGCCGGGCGGCCGAGGCGACGTCCTCCAGCCCCATCTCGCGCAGCGCCCCCGGCACCCCGGACAGGAACAGCGCCTCGGCCTCACAGCGGTGCAGGCCCGTCAGCCGCGTCCGGTACCCGCCGATCAGCCGGTAGCCCCCGGCCCGCCCCCGGCCGGCGTACACGGGCACGCCGGCCTCCGACAGCGCCTGCGCGTCCCGCACGACCGTCCGCTGCGAGACCTCCAGCTCAGCGGCGAGCTCGGCGGCGGTCATGGAGGGCCGGGACTGGAGCAGCAGCACCATCTTGATCAGCCGGGCAGCGCGCATGCAGCACATCATGCAGCAGGCCCCCGCCGAAGCGGGGCCCGCTGTGGCGCGAAGGGCCTTACAGGCCGTAGCGCTCGCGCGCCTCCTTCACGGCCGTCGCCTTGACCTCGCCGCGCCGGGCGAGCCGGGCGAGGGCCGCGACCACGACGGACTCCGCGTCGACGCCGAAGTGGCGGCGGGCGGCCTCACGGGTGTCGGACAGACCGAAGCCGTCCGCGCCCAGCGAGGACCAGTCCTGCTCGACCCACTGCGCGATCTGGTCCGGGACCTGGCGCATGTAGTCGGAGACCGCCAGCACCGGGCCCTCGGCGCCCTGCAGCGCCTGGCGGACGTACGGCACCCGCTCCTCGCCGCGCAGCAGCGCCGCGTCGGCCTCCAGCGCGTCCCGGCGCAGCTCGCTCCAGGAGGTCGCGGACCACACGTCGGCGGCCACGCCCCACTCCTCGGCGAGCAGCCGCTGCGCCTTGAGCGCCCAGTGGATCGCCGTGCCCGAGCCCAGCAGCTGGACGCGCGGGGCGTTCGCGACCACGTCCACGCCCGCCGACTCCGCGGTGTTGAAGCGGTACAGGCCCTTGAGGATGCCCTCGTCGATGCCCGGGCCCTGCGGCTTGGCGGGCTGCGGCAGCGGCTCGTTGTAGACGGTGAGGTAGTAGAAGACGTCCGGGTCCTCGCCCGGCGCGGCCTCGCCGTACATCCGGCGCAGACCGTCCTTGACGATCGTGGCGATCTCGTACGCGAACGCCGGGTCGTACGTCAGCGCCGCCGGGTTGGTCGCGGCGATCACGGGGGAGTGGCCGTCGGCGTGCTGGAGGCCCTCACCGGTCAGCGTGGTGCGGCCGGCGGTGGCGCCGACCAGGAAGCCGCGGCCGAGCTGGTCACCGAGCTGCCACATCTGGTCGGCGGTGCGCTGCCAGCCGAACATCGAGTAGAAGATGTAGAACGGGATCATCGCCTCGCCGTGCGTCGCGTACGACGTGGAAGCGGCGATGAAGTCGGCCATCGAGCCGGCCTCGGTGATCCCCTCGTTGAGGATCTGGCCGTTCCGGGCCTCCTTGTAGTACATCAGCTGGTCGCGGTCGACCGGCTCGTACGTCTGGCCCTTGGGCGAGTAGATGCCGAGCGAGGGGAACAGCGACTCCATGCCGAAGGTGCGCGCCTCGTCGGGGACGATCGGCACCCAGCGCCTGCCGGTCTCCTTGTCGCGGACCAGGTCCTTGACCAGGCGGACGAACGCCATGGTGGTGGCGACGTTCTGCGAGCCGGAGCCCTTGTCGAAGGAGGTGAAGGCCTTCTCGGCGGGCGCGGGCAGCGGGGCGACCGGGTGGACGCGGCGGGCCGGGGCCGGACCGCCGAGGGCGGCGCGGCGCTCCTGGAGGTAGCGGACCTCGGGGGAGTCGGCGCCCGGGTGGCCGTAGGGGACCACGCCGTCGACGAACGCGCTGTCGGCGATCGGCAGGCCGAGCAGGTCGCGCATCGCCTTGAACTCGTCCACCGACAGCTTCTTCATCTGGTGGTTGGCGTTCTTCGACGCGAAGCCCTCGCCGAGGGTGTGGCCCTTGACCGTCTGGGCCAGGATCACGGTCGGCGCGCCCTTGTGCTCGACGGCGGCCCGGTAGGCGGCGTAGACCTTGCGCGGCTCGTGACCGCCGCGCGAGAAGTGGAAGCAGTCCAGGATCTTGTCGTCGCTGAGCAGCCCGGCCATCTCGGCGAGTGCCGGGTCGGCGCCGAAGAAGTCCTGGCGGATGTAGGCGGCGTCGCGGGTCTGGTACGTCTGGACCTGCGCGTCGGGTACCTGGCGCAGGCGGCGTACCAGCGCGCCGGTGGTGTCGAGCTGGAACAGCTCGTCCCAGGCGGAGCCCCACAGGGTCTTGACCACGTTCCAGCCGGCGCCGCGGAACTGGGCCTCCAGTTCCTGCACGATCTTGAAGTTGGCGCGGACCGGGCCGTCCAGGCGCTGGAGGTTGCAGTTGATGACGAAGGTGAGGTTGTCCAGTTCCTCCCGCGCGGCCAGCGCGAGCGCCGCCGTCGACTCCGGCTCGTCCATCTCGCCGTCGCCGAGGAAGGCCCACACGTGCGAGGACGAGACGTCCTTGATGCCGCGGTTGGTGAGGTAGCGGTTGAAGCGCGCCTGGTAGATCGCGGAGAGCGGGCCGAGGCCCATGGAGACGGTGGGGAACTCCCACAGCCAGGGCAGGCGGCGCGGGTGCGGGTACGACGGCAGGCCGTGGCCGCCGGACTCGCGGCGGAAGTTGTCGAGGTGGCCCTCGGTCAGCCGGCCGTCGAGGAAGGCGCGGGCGTAGATGCCGGGGGAGGCGTGGCCCTGGATGTAGAGCTGGTCGCCGGAGCCGTCGGCCTCCTTGCCCCGGAAGAAGTGGTTGAAGCCGGTCTCGTACAGCCAGGCCGCGGAGGCGAAGGTGGCGATGTGGCCGCCGACGCCGTATTTCGCGCCGCGGGTCACCATGGCGGCCGCGTTCCAGCGGTTCCACGCGGTGATCCGGGCCTCCATCGCCTCGTCACCCGGCACGGCGGGCTCGGCGGCGGTGGGGATGGTGTTGACGTAGTCCGTCTCGAGGAGCTTCGGCAGCGCGATGCCGGCGCCCTCGGCGCGCTCCAGCGTGCGGCGCATCAGGTACGCGGCACGGTGCGGGCCGGCCGCTGTGGCGACCGCGTCCAGTGAGGCCCGCCACTCGGCGGTCTCCTCGGGGTCGCGGTCCGGGAGCTGGTCGAGCGCGCTCGGCTGGATGGCGTGGGGGTCGGTCATGTCGCCGCCTTCCTCAGTCGAAGGGGGTTCCCTCATCGGTAAGGGTTCGGGGGTGCCCTTGGTCTTTGGCAGGACAGGGCTGAGACCTCGGTGGAGGTCCGTCGCGACTGTAACCCGCTGATCGATGATCGATCAAAGGGTTGACCGGCAAAACCTCTCGATCACGAGAAAGTAGGCACGCGGTGCCTCGGGCGCGGGCACCCGGTGCCGCGGTTTCTCCCGATGTCCGTGCAGGTGGGAGCGCGTCTGCGTGGCCTGGCGCTCGCTTGTCGCGCCGGTCCGGCCCCGCCCTCACCGGGCCCCGTGCGCCGGGGTGCCGGTGCGACCAGTTCAGGAACACGGCGCAGGAGACCAGCAGCCGGCCGGCCAGCACCGGGAACGGGAAGGCGTGCCGGTGGCCGGGGAAGTACACCGCCGTGTGCCGGGCGTTGACCGACGCGCCCGGCGGCAGCCCGCGTCCGATCGCCCCGAGCGGCGACGGCGGCAGCGGCCAGGGGCGTGGGCGGTCTGCCGTGAACACCGTGCGCCGCGTCGGACGTGCCGTCACATCGCGGTGCGTATCGGCAGGCTCAGGCGCGCGGCGCGCACCCCAGGACGTGCGACTTCACGATCTCCGCGATACGGCTGTCCCGGCGCCGGAAGGCCGCGACCAGTTCCTCGTGCTCCTCGGCGTACGACTGCTGCCGGGTGCCCAGCCAGCGGATCGACAGCGCGGTGAACACCTCGATGCCGAGCCCCTCCCAGGTGTGCAGCAGCACCGAGTTGCCCGCGGCGCGGACCAGCTCGCGGTGGAAGGCGACGGTGTGCCGGACCTGGGCCGTGCCGTCCGACGCGCGGTCGGCCTCGTGGAGCGCGCCGACGTGCGGCTCCAGGGCCGAGCAGTCCCCGGCCAGCCGGTCCGCCGCCAGTTCGGCGGCGATGGCCTCCAGGCCGGCCCGGACCGGGTAGCTCTCCTCCAGGTCGGCCGCGGTCAGATTGCGCACCCGCACGCCCTTGTTGGGCGCGGACTCGATCAGGCGCAGCGACTCCAGCTCGCGCAGTGCCTCGCGGACCGGCGTCTGGCTGACCTCCAGCTCGGTGGCGATGCGGCGCTCCACGATCCGCTCGCCCGGCTTCCAGCGCCCGCTGATGATCCCTTCCAGGATGTGCTCGCGGATCTGTTCGCGCAGCGAGTGGATGACGGGCGCGGTCATGAGAGCTCCTTAGGGCGCGTTGACGTTTAGACAATACGGCGGGGGCGCTCCGCTGGAGGGGCCGACGGGGGTGCTTTGGTGCAGGTGAGACGAGACTTACACGGAGTTGCGGTGGAGGGGTACCCAGGGAAAGGGTGATGCCCCCATCCCGGTCTTGACGGGGTGGGGGCATCGACGGGTGCGCCCGGGGGCGTCCTACAGGCCGAGCTCGACCTCGAACTCGCCCGCCTCCAGGATCGCCTTGACCGCCGTCAGGTAGCGGGCGGCGTCGGCGCCGTCCACCAGGCGGTGGTCGTAGGAGAGGGTCAGGTAGGTCATGTCGCGGACGCCGATGACCGTGCCCTCCTCCGTCTCGATCACGGCCGGGCGCTTGACCGTGGCGCCGACGCCGAGGATCGCGACCTGACCCGGCGGCACGATGATCGTGTCGAACAGCGCGCCGCGCGAACCGGTGTTGGAGATGGTGAAGGTCGCGCCCGCGAGCTCGTCCGGCGTGATCTTGTTGCCGCGGACCTTGCCCGCCAGGTCGGCCGTGGCCTTGGCGATACCGGCGAGGTTGAGGTCGCCGGCGTTCTTGATGACCGGGGTCATCAGGCCCTTCTCGGAGTCCACCGCGATACCGATGTTCTCGGTGTCGAAGTAGGTGATGGTCCCCTCGGCCTCGTTGATCTTGGCGTTGACGGCCGGGTGGGCCTTCAGCGCCTGGGCGGCGGCCTTGACGAAGAACGGCATCGGGGAGAGCTTGACGCCCTCGCGGGCCGTGAACGCGTCCTTGGCCCGGGCGCGCAGCTTCATCAGGCGGGTGACGTCGACCTCGACGACCGACGACAGCTGGGCCTGCTCGTGCAGCGCCTTGACCATGTTGTCGCCGATGACCTTGCGGATGCGCGGCATCTTGACGGTCTGGCCGCGCAGCGGCGAGGCCTCCAGGACCGGCGCCTTCCTGGCGGCGGCCGGAGCGGCGGCGGCCGGAGCCGGAGCCGCGGCGGCGGCCTTCGCGGCCTCGGCGGCCGCCAGGACGTCCTGCTTGCGGATGCGCCCGCCGACGCCGGTGCCCTTGACGGAGCCCAGGTCGACACCGTTCTCGGCGGCGAGCTTGCGCACCAGCGGGGTGACGTAGGCGCCCTCGTCGGTGGCCTGCGCGGCGGCGGGGGCCGGGGCGGCCGGGGCGGCGGCGGGGGCCGGAGCCGGGGCGGCCGGGGCGGAAGCCGGGGCGGCGGGCTGGGCCGGGGCGGCGGG
>NZ_JBHMCY010000126.1:0-10648 GCF_042430725.1 Streptomyces cinereospinus
CGGTCGCGGAGAAGTTCGGCGGTGACAGCGTCACCGAGACCGCCCGCAACGTCCGCTCCTACCTCGACCACCTGGCGATCCGGTGAACGGGCCCCTGGTCGTGCTCGTCGGCCCCATGGGGGTCGGCAAGTCCACCGTGGGTCTGCTGCTCGCCGAGCGGCTCGGCGTGGGCTTCCGGGACACCGACGAGGACATCGTGGCCGAGCAGGGCCGCACCGTCGCCGACATCTTCGTCGAGGACGGCGAGTCCGCCTTCCGCGCCCTGGAGCGGCAGGCGGTGCGCACGGCGGTCGCCGGGCACACCGGGGTGCTGGCGCTCGGCGGCGGCGCGGTCCTGGACGCCGGCACGCGGGAGCTGCTCGCCGGCCACCACGTCGTGTACCTGTCCATGGACGTCGAGGAGGCGGCCCGGCGCACCGGGCTGAACGCCGCCCGGCCGCTGCTGGCCGTCAACCCGCGCAAGCAGTGGCGGGAGCTGATGGAGGCCCGACGGCACCTGTACGAGGAGGTGGCCCGCACGGTCGTGGCCACCGACGACCGTACGCCCGAAGAGGTCACCCAAGAGGTCCTGAACGCCCTGGAGTTGAAGGAAGCATGAGCGAGTCAGTGACGCGGATCCAGGTCGGCGGCACCGCGGGCAGTGAGCCGTACGAGGTCCTGGTCGGCCGCCGACTGCTCGGCGAGCTCGGCGGTCTGGTGGGCGACCGGGCCAGGCGGGTCGCGGTGATCCACCCCGAGGCGCTGGCCGAGACCGGCGAGGCGCTCCGGGCCGACCTGGCCGAGCAGGGCTACGAGGCGGTCGCCATCCAGGTGCCCAACGCGGAGGAGGCCAAGACCGCCGAGGTCGCCGCGTACTGCTGGAAGGCGCTGGGCCAGTCCGGCTTCACCCGCACCGACGTCGTGGTCGGCGTCGGCGGCGGGGCGACCACCGACCTCGCGGGCTTCGTGGCCGCGACCTGGCTGCGCGGGGTGCGCTGGATCGCGATCCCCACCACCGTCCTGGCCATGGTCGACGCGGCGGTCGGCGGCAAGACCGGCATCAACACCGCCGAGGGCAAGAACCTGGTGGGCGCCTTCCACCCGCCCGCGGGCGTCCTGTGCGACCTCGCCGCGCTGGACTCCCTCCCGGTCAACGACTACGTCTCCGGACTGGCCGAGATCATCAAGGCCGGCTTCATCGCCGACCCGGCCATCCTGGACCTCATCGAGTCCGACCCGCAGGCCGCGCGCACCCCGGCGGGTCCGCACACGGCCGAGCTCATCGAGCGCTCCATCCGGGTCAAGGCCGAGGTGGTCTCCAGCGACCTGAAGGAGTCGGGCCTGCGGGAGATCCTCAACTACGGCCACACCCTCGGCCACGCCATCGAGAAGAACGAGCGGTACACGTGGCGGCACGGTGCCGCGGTGGCCGTGGGGATGCACTTCGCGGCCGAACTGGGCCGTCTGGCGGGCCGGCTGGACGACGCGACGGCCGACCGCCACCGCACGATCCTGGAGGCGGTCGGGCTGCCGCTGCACTACCGCTACGACCAGTGGCCCAAGCTGCTGCAGACGATGAAGGTGGACAAGAAGTCCCGCGGCGACCTGCTGCGTTTCATCGTCCTGGACGGCCTGGCCAAGCCCACCGTCCTGGAGGGGCCCGACCCGGCGATGCTGCTGGCGGCCTACGGCGAGGTCGGGCAGTAGGTCCACGGACCGGTACGTCCCGCGGGACCCCATCCGTCCGATTCCCCTTCCCCGCCGGGCACTTGGGGGCGTCCCCGGCCGTTCACCGAACAGCGGCGGGGGACGGTACCGTTCGGGTGGGGGTCTCCCCGGGCCGTCCGGGCCGTGGGGGAGAGCGGGGCGCGCACCCCGCTGACAGCGACGATTCGCCTGTACGAGACGGAGTGGCACCGGATGCAGCACGCAGTGGGGTCTCCGCTGCCGCCGCCCCACCAGCCGGGGCACGGACCGGCCGCCGGCTGGTCGCCGGCCGCACATCATCCGGGGCCGGGTCCCCACCACCAGGGGCCCCCGCCCGTGCCGCAGGGTCCGGCCTCCCTGCCGCAGGGTTCCGCTCCCGTGCCGCAGGGTCCGGCCTCCCTGCCGCAGGGCCCCGGTCCCGTGCCGCAGGGCCCCGCCCCCGTACCACCAGGTCCCGTCCCCGGGCCGCAGGGCTCCGCCCCGGTGCCCCCGCCGCCCGGCTTCAGCGGGCCCCCGCAGCACCCCCCGACGGCACCGCCGCCGCCCCCGGACACGACCGGCCACGTGCGGCTGCCGCCCGGCGGCCCGGTCCCGATGCCCCCGGCGCCCGCCGCCACCACGACCGTCCCCGACCCGGCGGCCGCCACCCTCGCGGTGCTGCTCATCGGCCCGGCCGGCGCCGGCAAGACCAGCGTGGCGAAGTACTGGGCGGGCCACCGCCGGGTGCCCACGGCCCACATCAGCCTCGACGACGTGCGCGAATGGGTCCGCTCGGGCTTCGCCGACCCCCAGTCCGGCTGGAACGACCACTCCGAGGCCCAGTACCGCCTGGCCCGCCGCACCTGCGGCTTCGCCGCGCGCAACTTCCTGGCCAACGGCATCTCGTGCATCCTCGACGACGCCGTCTTCCCCGACCGCCCGGTCGTGGGCCTGGGCGGCTGGAAGCGGCACGTGGGTCCCGGCCTGCTGCCCGTGGTCCTGCTGCCGGGCCTCGACATCGTCCTGGAGCGCAACGCCGAACGCACGGGCAACCGCCGCCTCACCGACGAGGAGGTCGCCCGCATCCACGGCCGTATGGCCGGGTGGTACGGATCCGGCCTGCCGATCATCGACAACTCCCAGCTCGACGTGCCCGGCACGGCACGGGTCCTGGACGAGGTCCTGGCCCGCTCGATAGCCAGCCCGCCCAGCTGGTGACGGAGGCCGGCCCGCCCAACCGGTGTCGGAGTCGGAGGGGACCCGGCGCACGTCGAGGGGCGCGGGGAACCGCGCGGCAGGCCACCCCACCGGCCGGAACCCGCCGGACGACGGCCGTCCGCACCCCGTGGGCGCCGAGCCCCGTACCCGCGCGCACCGCCCACTCGGCCTCCCCCGAGCGGCGTGACCCGGGCGCAGCTCTTACGCTCGGCACATGTCAGAGGTGTACGCGACCCGCCGAACCCGGCTACGGGACCGCTGCCACGCGGGCGGCAGTGCGGCGGCGCTGATCTCCCGGCCCGCCAACGTGCGCTACCTCGCGGGCGCGGCGCCCCGCGGCGCCGTACTGCTGCTGGGCGAGCGCGAGGACCTGCTGGTCTGCGCCGGCCCACCGGACGAGCGCCCCGCCGAGGGCCGCCCCGACGAGAGCCTGCGCCTGCACACCCTCCCCGGCCCCGGCGGGGGCTTCCTCGCCATCGCCGCCGCCGACCTCGCCACCGCGCAGGGCGCGGACTCCCTGGCCGTGGAGGAACACCACCTCACGGTCGCCCGGCACCGGGCCATCGGCTCGGTCGCCCCCGAGCTCCGCCTCGCCGACCTCGGCACCGCGGTCGAACAGCTCAGGGTGGTCAAGGACGAGGAGGAGATCTCCTGCCTCCGGATCGGCGCGGAGATCGCCGACCAGGCCCTCGGCGAGCTCCTGGAGTCCATCCTGGTGGGCCGGACCGAGCGCCACCTCGCCCTCGAACTCGAACGCCGCCTGGTGGACCACGGCGCCGACGGCCCGGCCTTCCCCACCTCCGTCGCCACCGGCGCCAACTCCGGCAGACGCGGCCACCGCCCCACCGACCGACGCGTCGAGGAGGGCGACTTCCTCTCCGTGTGCCTGGGTGCCACCTACCGCGGCTACCGCTGCGAGATCGGCCGCACCTTCGTCATCGGCACGTCCCCCGCGGACTGGCAGATCGAGCTGTACGACCTGGTCTTCGCCGCCCAGCGGGCCGGCCGCGAGATGCTCGCCCCGGGCACCGCCTACCGCGAGGTGGACCGGGCCGCCCGCCAGGTCCTGGACTCCGCCGGACACGGACCGGGCCTGCCGGCGCTGATCGGCCACGGTGTGGGCCTCGAAATCGACGAGGACCCTCAGCTGGGCCCCACGGCCATGGGTAAACTGGACGCTTGCGTGCCGGTCACCGTCGAACCGGGGGTCCACCTCCCGGGCCGGGGCGGTGTCCGGATCGATGACACGCTCGTCGTACGCCCCGAGGCGGACGGCGGACCCGAGCTACTCACCATCACGACCAAGGAGCTGCTCGCGCTCTAGCTCAGAGCTGTCGCGCCTGCCCCCGGGTCGTCCACGTAAGTCCAGGAGATTGAAGCAACCGTGGCTTCCACGAACGACCTCAAGAACGGCATGGTGCTCAAGCTCGAAGGCGGCCAGCTCTGGTCCGTCGTCGAGTTCCAGCACGTCAAGCCCGGCAAGGGCCCGGCCTTCGTGCGCACCAAGCTCAAGAACGTGCTCTCGGGCAAGGTCGTCGACAAGACCTTCAACGCCGGCGTCAAGGTCGAGACGGCCACCGTCGACAAGCGTGACATGCAGTTCTCCTACATGGACGGCGAGTACTTCGTCTTCATGGACATGGAGACCTACGACCAGCTGCACATCGACCGGAAGGCCGTCGGCGACGCCGCCAACTTCCTCATCGAGGGCTTCACCGCCACCGTCGCCCAGCACGAGGGCGAGGTGCTCTTCGTCGAGCTGCCGGCCGCCGTCGAGCTGACCATCGCCGAGACCGAGCCCGGCGTCCAGGGCGACCGTTCCACCGGTGGCACCAAGCCCGCCACCCTGGAGACCGGCCACCAGATCCAGGTCCCCCTCTTCATCACCTCCGGTGAGAAGATCAAGGTCGACACCCGCACCAGCGACTACCTCGGCCGGGTGAACAGCTAACCGTGGCCGCCCGCAACACGGCCCGCAAGCGCGCCTTCCAGATCCTCTTCGAGGGCGACCAGCGCGGCGCCGACGTCCTGACGGTCCTCGCGGACTGGATCCGGCTCTCGCGCAGCGACACCCGGCAGCCGCCGGTGAGTGCGTACACGATGCAGCTGATCGAGGGGTACGCGGAGCACGCGACGCGCATCGACGAGCTGATCTCGCAGTACTCGGTCGGCTGGACGCTCGACCGGATGCCGGTGGTCGACCGCAACATCCTGCGGCTCGGCGCGTACGAGCTGATCTGGGAGGACGAGACCCCGGACGCGGTCGTGCTGGACGAGATGGTGCAGCTGGCGAAGGAGTTCTCGACGGACGAGTCGCCCTCGTTCGTCAACGGCCTGCTCGGCCGGCTGAAGGAGCTCAAGCCCTCGCTGCGGCGCACCGCCGAGGACTGAGACGACCGCCGAGGACTGAGACGCCCCCGAACGCCGGAGGGCCGCAGCGCGCGCTGCGGCCCTCCGGCGTTCGGGGGCGTCTCAGTCCTCGGCGGTCGTCTCAGTCCTCGGCGGTGCGCCGCAGCGAGGGCTTGAGCTCCTTCAGCCGGCCGAGCAGGCCGTTGACGAACGAGGGCGACTCGTCCGTCGAGAACTCCTTCGCCAGCTGCACCATCTCGTCCAGCACGACCGCGTCCGGGGTCTCGTCCTCCCAGATCAGCTCGTACGCGCCGAGCCGCAGGATGTTGCGGTCGACCACCGGCATCCGGTCGAGCGTCCAGCCGACCGAGTACTGCGAGATCAGCTCGTCGATGCGCGTCGCGTGCTCCGCGTACCCCTCGATCAGCTGCATCGTGTACGCACTCACCGGCGGCTGCCGGGTGTCGCTGCGCGAGAGCCGGATCCAGTCCGCGAGGACCGTCAGGACGTCGGCGCCGCGCTGGTCGCCCTCGAAGAGGATCTGGAAGGCGCGCTTGCGGGCCGTGTTGCGGGCGGCCACGGTTAGCTGTTCACCCGGCCGAGGTAGTCGCTGGTGCGGGTGTCGACCTTGATCTTCTCACCGGAGGTGATGAAGAGGGGGACCTGGATCTGGTGGCCGGTCTCCAGGGTGGCGGGCTTGGTGCCACCGGTGGAACGGTCGCCCTGGACGCCGGGCTCGGTCTCGGCGATGGTCAGCTCGACGGCGGCCGGCAGCTCGACGAAGAGCACCTCGCCCTCGTGCTGGGCGACGGTGGCGGTGAAGCCCTCGATGAGGAAGTTGGCGGCGTCGCCGACGGCCTTCCGGTCGATGTGCAGCTGGTCGTAGGTCTCCATGTCCATGAAGACGAAGTACTCGCCGTCCATGTAGGAGAACTGCATGTCACGCTTGTCGACGGTGGCCGTCTCGACCTTGACGCCGGCGTTGAAGGTCTTGTCGACGACCTTGCCCGAGAGCACGTTCTTGAGCTTGGTGCGCACGAAGGCCGGGCCCTTGCCGGGCTTGACGTGCTGGAACTCGACGACGGACCAGAGCTGGCCGCCTTCGAGCTTGAGCACCATGCCGTTCTTGAGGTCGTTCGTGGAAGCCACGGTTGCTTCAATCTCCTGGACTTACGTGGACGACCCGGGGGCAGGCGCGACAGCTCTGAGCTAGAGCGCGAGCAGCTCCTTGGTCGTGATGGTGAGTAGCTCGGGTCCGCCGTCCGCCTCGGGGCGTACGACGAGCGTGTCATCGATCCGGACACCGCCCCGGCCCGGGAGGTGGACCCCCGGTTCGACGGTGACCGGCACGCAAGCGTCCAGTTTACCCATGGCCGTGGGGCCCAGCTGAGGGTCCTCGTCGATTTCGAGGCCCACACCGTGGCCGATCAGCGCCGGCAGGCCCGGTCCGTGTCCGGCGGAGTCCAGGACCTGGCGGGCGGCCCGGTCCACCTCGCGGTAGGCGGTGCCCGGGGCGAGCATCTCGCGGCCGGCCCGCTGGGCGGCGAAGACCAGGTCGTACAGCTCGATCTGCCAGTCCGCGGGGGACGTGCCGATGACGAAGGTGCGGCCGATCTCGCAGCGGTAGCCGCGGTAGGTGGCACCCAGGCACACGGAGAGGAAGTCGCCCTCCTCGACGCGTCGGTCGGTGGGGCGGTGGCCGCGTCTGCCGGAGTTGGCGCCGGTGGCGACGGAGGTGGGGAAGGCCGGGCCGTCGGCGCCGTGGTCCACCAGGCGGCGTTCGAGTTCGAGGGCGAGGTGGCGCTCGGTCCGGCCCACCAGGATGGACTCCAGGAGCTCGCCGAGGGCCTGGTCGGCGATCTCCGCGCCGATCCGGAGGCAGGAGATCTCCTCCTCGTCCTTGACCACCCTGAGCTGTTCGACCGCGGTGCCGAGGTCGGCGAGGCGGAGCTCGGGGGCGACCGAGCCGATGGCCCGGTGCCGGGCGACCGTGAGGTGGTGTTCCTCCACGGCCAGGGAGTCCGCGCCCTGCGCGGTGGCGAGGTCGGCGGCGGCGATGGCGAGGAAGCCCCCGCCGGGGCCGGGGAGGGTGTGCAGGCGCAGGCTCTCGTCGGGGCGGCCCTCGGCGGGGCGCTCGTCCGGTGGGCCGGCGCAGACCAGCAGGTCCTCGCGCTCGCCCAGCAGCAGTACGGCGCCGCGGGGCGCCGCGCCCGCGAGGTAGCGCACGTTGGCGGGCCGGGAGATCAGCGCCGCCGCACTGCCGCCCGCGTGGCAGCGGTCCCGTAGCCGGGTTCGGCGGGTCGCGTACACCTCTGACATGTGCCGAGCGTAAGAGCTGCGCCCGGGTCACGCCGCTCGGGGGAGGCCGAGTGGGCGGTGCGCGCGGGTACGGGGCTCGGCGCCCACGGGGTGCGGACGGCCGTCGTCCGGCGGGTTCCGGCCGGTGGGGTGGCCTGCCGCGCGGTTCCCCGCGCCCCTCGACGTGCGCCGGGTCCCCTCCGACTCCGACACCGGTTGGGCGGGCCGGCCTCCGTCACCAGCTGGGCGGGCTGGCTATCGAGCGGGCCAGGACCTCGTCCAGGACCCGTGCCGTGCCGGGCACGTCGAGCTGGGAGTTGTCGATGATCGGCAGGCCGGATCCGTACCACCCGGCCATACGGCCGTGGATGCGGGCGACCTCCTCGTCGGTGAGGCGGCGGTTGCCCGTGCGTTCGGCGTTGCGCTCCAGGACGATGTCGAGGCCCGGCAGCAGGACCACGGGCAGCAGGCCGGGACCCACGTGCCGCTTCCAGCCGCCCAGGCCCACGACCGGGCGGTCGGGGAAGACGGCGTCGTCGAGGATGCACGAGATGCCGTTGGCCAGGAAGTTGCGCGCGGCGAAGCCGCAGGTGCGGCGGGCCAGGCGGTACTGGGCCTCGGAGTGGTCGTTCCAGCCGGACTGGGGGTCGGCGAAGCCCGAGCGGACCCATTCGCGCACGTCGTCGAGGCTGATGTGGGCCGTGGGCACCCGGCGGTGGCCCGCCCAGTACTTCGCCACGCTGGTCTTGCCGGCGCCGGCCGGGCCGATGAGCAGCACCGCGAGGGTGGCGGCCGCCGGGTCGGGGACGGTCGTGGTGGCGGCGGGCGCCGGGGGCATCGGGACCGGGCCGCCGGGCGGCAGCCGCACGTGGCCGGTCGTGTCCGGGGGCGGCGGCGGTGCCGTCGGGGGGTGCTGCGGGGGCCCGCTGAAGCCGGGCGGCGGGGGCACCGGGGCGGAGCCCTGCGGCCCGGGGACGGGACCTGGTGGTACGGGGGCGGGGCCCTGCGGCACGGGACCGGGGCCCTGCGGCAGGGAGGCCGGACCCTGCGGCACGGGAGCGGAACCCTGCGGCAGGGAGGCCGGACCCTGCGGCACGGGCGGGGGCCCCTGGTGGTGGGGACCCGGCCCCGGATGATGTGCGGCCGGCGACCAGCCGGCGGCCGGTCCGTGCCCCGGCTGGTGGGGCGGCGGCAGCGGAGACCCCACTGCGTGCTGCATCCGGTGCCACTCCGTCTCGTACAGGCGAATCGTCGCTGTCAGCGGGGTGCGCGCCCCGCTCTCCCCCACGGCCCGGACGGCCCGGGGAGACCCCCACCCGAACGGTACCGTCCCCCGCCGCTGTTCGGTGAACGGCCGGGGACGCCCCCAAGTGCCCGGCGGGGAAGGGGAATCGGACGGATGGGGTCCCGCGGGACGTACCGGTCCGTGGACCTACTGCCCGACCTCGCCGTAGGCCGCCAGCAGCATCGCCGGGTCGGGCCCCTCCAGGACGGTGGGCTTGGCCAGGCCGTCCAGGACGATGAAACGCAGCAGGTCGCCGCGGGACTTCTTGTCCACCTTCATCGTCTGCAGCAGCTTGGGCCACTGGTCGTAGCGGTAGTGCAGCGGCAGCCCGACCGCCTCCAGGATCGTGCGGTGGCGGTCGGCCGTCGCGTCGTCCAGCCGGCCCGCCAGACGGCCCAGTTCGGCCGCGAAGTGCATCCCCACGGCCACCGCGGCACCGTGCCGCCACGTGTACCGCTCGTTCTTCTCGATGGCGTGGCCGAGGGTGTGGCCGTAGTTGAGGATCTCCCGCAGGCCCGACTCCTTCAGGTCGCTGGAGACCACCTCGGCCTTGACCCGGATGGAGCGCTCGATGAGCTCGGCCGTGTGCGGACCCGCCGGGGTGCGCGCGGCCTGCGGGTCGGACTCGATGAGGTCCAGGATGGCCGGGTCGGCGATGAAGCCGGCCTTGATGATCTCGGCCAGTCCGGAGACGTAGTCGTTGACCGGGAGGGAGTCCAGCGCGGCGAGGTCGCACAGGACGCCCGCGGGCGGGTGGAAGGCGCCCACCAGGTTCTTGCCCTCGGCGGTGTTGATGCCGGTCTTGCCGCCGACCGCCGCGTCGACCATGGCCAGGACGGTGGTGGGGATCGCGATCCAGCGCACCCCGCGCAGCCAGGTCGCGGCCACGAAGCCCGCGAGGTCGGTGGTCGCCCCGCCGCCGACGCCGACCACGACGTCGGTGCGGGTGAAGCCGGACTGGCCCAGCGCCTTCCAGCAGTACGCGGCGACCTCGGCGGTCTTGGCCTCCTCCGCGTTGGGCACCTGGATGGCGACCGCCTCGTAGCCCTGCTCGGCCAGGTCGGCCCGGAGCGCCTCGCCGGTCTCGGCCAGCGCCTCGGGGTGGATCACCGCGACCCGCCTGGCCCGGTCGCCCACCAGACCGCCGAGCTCGCCGAGCAGTCGGCGGCCGACCAGGACCTCGTACGGCTCACTGCCCGCGGTGCCGCCGACCTGGATCCGCGTCACTGACTCGCTCATGCTTCCTTCAACTCCAGGGCGTTCAGGACCTCTTGGGTGACCTCTTCGGGCGTACGGTCGTCGGTGGCCACGACCGTGCGGGCCACCTCCTCGTACAGGTGCCGTCGGGCCTCCATCAGCTCCCGCCACTGCTTGCGCGGGTTGACGGCCAGCAGCGGCCGGGCGGCGTTCAGCCCGGTGCGCCGGGCCGCCTCCTCGACGTCCATGGACAGGTACACGACGTGGTGGCCGGCGAGCAGCTCCCGCGTGCCGGCGTCCAGGACCGCGCCGCCGCCGAGCGCCAGCACCCCGGTGTGCCCGGCGACCGCCGTGCGCACCGCCTGCCGCTCCAGGGCGCGGAAGGCGGACTCGCCGTCCTCGACGAAGATGTCGGCGACGGTGCGGCCCTGCTCGGCCACGATGTCCTCGTCGGTGTCCCGGAAGCCCACGCCGAGCCGCTCGGCGAGCAGCAGACCCACGGTGGACTTGCCGACCCCCATGGGGCCGACGAGCACGACCAGGGGCCCGTTCACCGGATCGCCAGGTGGTCGAGGTAGGAGCGGACGTTGCGGGCGGTCTCGGTGACGCTGTCACCGCCGAACTTCTCCGCGACCG
>NZ_JBHMCY010000127.1:0-10340 GCF_042430725.1 Streptomyces cinereospinus
GGCGCGCAGCTCGGCGAGCCGCGCGCCGAGCCGGGTGTCGACGTCCGGCGGGGCGCGACGCCCTCGGCCGTCGCCGCCGTGAAGGCATTCGCCGCCGGGAGGGCCATCACCTCCGGGGGACGAGCAGAGGCGCGAGAGGGGAGTCGGCTGCGTGAGCAGCTGCACGCCCGGTACGCCGGAGACCTGCCGGACCAAGTCGCCGCCGGACCCGCGCCGCCGAGGAGACGCCGGTGGCTCCGGAAGGGTTATGAGGCAGTGCCTGCTGACGGCGGTCCGGGCGGGGTGATGCAGCAGGACAGCGCGAAGGCCAGTTGGTCGAGCTGGAACGACGCGCTGCTGCGGTGGAAGTCGATGCAGTGGCCGGACGACGCAACCAGCCGGGCGTCGACGAAGGGGGCGGACACGAAGGCCTCCGAGAAGGCGGCGACCTGTGCGGCATCGGTGATCCACAACCGGTCGAACTCGCCCTGCCGGTAGTGCACCGGCACCGTGATCTTCGCGACCACCGACCGCACGCGCTCGATCCACCCTCCGGTGATGTCCAGCAGCTCGGCTTTGGGGACCGGGGAGTCGGCGACATGGCTGGCGGCCGGCATGTCCTCGTGAGAGGTCCACTCAGGCCCGAACATGACGAAGTCCTTGGTCTCGCGGGGCATCTCCACCACGGGCAGATCCGGCAACGCGGCCCACGCTTCTCCGGCCTCCGCAGGTGCCTCGAGGAGGCACCCCGAGATCGCGATGCCCAGCAGCGGCCACGAGGGTCCGCGCGCGGCGAGGGCACTGACAGTGGCCCCGCCGATGGAGTGGCCTATCAGTACGATGCCTGCCGTGCCGGCTCCGTGCTCCTCCCACAGTTCGCCGATCAGATGGTCGAGGACTTCGGCGTTGGCCAGGATGATCGACTCTCCCGGGTCGACCGGGGTGCTTTCCCCGTATCCCGGCCGGTCGATCGCCAGCACCGGCACGCCGACTGCCGTGGCACGCTCGAGCAGCGAGTACTCCGCTACGTCGAAGTAGGCCGAGGTGTAGGTGCCACCGGGCACGGCGA
The DNA here is from genome assembly GCF_042430725.1 of Streptomyces cinereospinus. Taxonomy (NCBI): domain Bacteria; kingdom Bacillati; phylum Actinomycetota; class Actinomycetes; order Kitasatosporales; family Streptomycetaceae; genus Streptomyces; species Streptomyces cinereospinus. The sequence continues at coordinate 1,049 of NZ_JBHMCY010000127.1, forward strand.
TGACCAGCGGAGTGTCAGGGCGGACGGCCCCTTGGTCCGCCAGTCGGCCCCGTCCGGAGAAGGTCATGCCCTGAGCGGGGCCCGTGCTGCGGACCGTGTGTGTGAAGCGCTGGGTGCGGGTGTTGATATTCGTCATCGTCGTGCTCCGAGGTTGGAGGGCGGGCGGTGGCCCGATGTAGTAGGGCGGCGGTCCGGAAGCCGTTGGGCCGACAGCGTCAGCGCTCCAGCCAGGCGAAGATCGACCGGAGGAAAGCGGCTGCTTCCTCGGGTCGGTCGTCACCGGGAAGGTCGTCGGGGACCGTCATCTTCTGGAGCGCTGCCCGGTAACACAGGTGGCGGTAGGACCAACGGAACGTGCCGAGCAGCTCCTGGTCGATGTCCAGCGACACCCCGGGTACCGCCGGATCGAGGGTGTCGGCCTGGTTGATGGCGCCCAGCGAGACGATCCGCCAGACCTCGTCGCGCCGCTCCACCCGGTAGATCAGCCGCATGTACGAGGTGAGGAGTGCCTCGACCTCGCCCATCACGAACCAATGCGTGGTCGTGGAGGGGAGCTCGACGACGGCGCGATCGTCCGTCTGCTGGACGACCGGAGGGCTGAGCCGGTTGACCACCCGCCTTCCGGGGAGGTGCCCGGCCTCGCTCACCTCCACGAACTCCGGGCCAGTGCCATCGAACCAGCTCGTCGTCACGTGCGAGTCGGGGTGGTAACAGTCGCGCAGCTGGTCCCAGAGCCCCAGACCGCGCCCTTGGCGTTCTCGCAGCACGAGTTGCGAGATCGAACTGACCTCGTCCATCACATTACTCCTCACGTCAGCGGCGTGATCCCACGCCGCGCAGCAGGCGGAAGCCGGGGGCGCGTCCTGCGGTCGTGCTTGGCGGCGGTGCGGTGGAACCCCGGTACGGCGCCTGGATCGACAACTGCTGGTACCTGGTGAGCCCGGCTCGGAACGCGTCCCCCTGGGCCTGCGGCTCCCGCCTCACCGGGGGACATGTGCGGGTCGTTCCATCGACCAGACGTGTCCTGCCCCGATGCAGCGGACCTCGAAGGCCTTCGCGTGGGGGACGTGGTCGCGGGAGCACTCGAACAACTCACGCGGCCACGTCTTACCGCCATGACCCTCAAGGATCAGTACCAGGCACTTGAAGAGCGGGATCGGCGTCTTGCGATCCTTGCCTGCCCGAAGGCGGAACCGCTGTGGTACCGCGGCGCCTCTCGGGTCGATGCCCGGCCGAGAGGAACTCTCGGCTCACCAGGCGCCTGGTGGGGCGCGGCTAGCGGCGTGGTTCGACCGCGAGCGCGACGAGCGTGCTGATCTGCTGGTCGTCGATGAGGGAGCCGTCCCAGCAGAAGCTGAGCGAGTTGATCTTTCCGTCGTGGTCGAGCGTCACAGCAGCCGCGCCGCGGGGGACGTCCGTGCCGTCGGCGGTCCATTCGAACCCCCCGCCCTGCTGGGTGCCGACGATGTGGCTCAACATGGCTCCCTGGTACGGCAGGCGGCCCGCGGCCCGCCCGAGATAGCGCGCGACGGCGGCCCGGCCGCGGATCTTGGACCGCAGGGCGAAGTCCTCCAGTGTGACGTCGTAGGCCAGCAGATCCTTCAGCTCCGGGCCGGCACCCGACGAGATGGCGGCCATCAGGCCCTCGACCGCTGCCCCCAGCACGGGGGAGTGTTTCGGCTCCACCAAGTCCGCCTTGAGCGTCGTGGGGAACTGCTCGGCGGACAGCCGCAGCTTCTCGACCGCGGCCGCGCCGAATCCGCGGCCGTCCCAGTAATCGATGAAACGCGTGATCTTGCCGTCGGTGAAGTCGACGATCGCGATCGCACGGATCTCGCCGCCGAAGAGCTCGGGGCTGTCCATCATCATGACAACGGCGCCGGCCGTGGTGTCACCGATGATCTGGACCGGGTACGACCTGGCGCTCCTGCTCCAGAACGGCATGTACTTCTTCCACATGCCCTCCAGTTCCGCGTTGGTCCTGAATTGCCAACCGAGCGTCGCGTCGGCGTAGTAGGTCTGGTCCGGGTGGAAGTGGGCGTGGGTCTCGTTGATCTGACGCTTCGTCTTGGCCGTGAAGAACGAGGTGAAGAACTCCACCGCCGCATCGCCGGCGTACCTGACGTCGACGTCGCCGGGATAAGGCAGGGACGCGCGCACTGGGTCGCTCCCGATGGCGGCGGCCGGTGAGCGTCGTGCCTTGATGGAGCTGGTGTCGACAGTGCGGAAGGTCCAGCCGGCCTCGGTCAGCGAGCCGATGAGCCGGTCGACGAGTGCGGGGAGTTCGTCCAGCTCCGCGACCGCCCCGAAGACGTACTTGTCGGGGCGCTGGATGAAGGCGCGGACACCGTGCTTGCGGAACCACAGGTCGTACTCGCCGTCCAGGTCGACGTAGTAGCCGGGGCCGGGGCCGCGGGACACGTGGGCGAACTCGACGTCGAGCTCCTTGAGTGCCTTCAGCTGGACCTCGGTGAAGAGGTCCTTGGCGACGGCGTGCCGCGACACGATCTTCCAGCCGGCCCCGAACTCGTCGAGCCGGTCGACGCGCCCGTCGTAGGCGACGCGGGCCTGCGGCGACGGTCGACCGTCGACGAGCAGGCTCTCATCGGACTCGGGCACGACGAGACCTGTCCCGAGCCGGGGGAAAGCGGGAGCGGGAGGCACGTTGCCCATCCGCAGCATCTGGTCACGCCGGTGGACCTCCTCCGGGTCCCGGCTGTTCCACATGTCTCCCATACCGACACACATCTCGATCAGACGCAGGACATGTGCGCTGCGTTCACTCTGGAAGGTGTCGAGCAGAGCCTGGTCCGCCCCGCCACGCAGGACCGCGTCGAGCTTCCAGACGAGATTGGCCGCGTCGCGGATGCCCGAGCACATCCCCTGCCCCATCGTGGGGGGCATGGTGTGCGCGGCGTCCCCCGCGAACAGAACCCGCCCCTCCCGCCACTGGGGAGCGAGGGTGGCTTCGAACCGGTACACCACGTTCCGTTCGATGTGCCCGTCCTCCGGGGAAAGGTTCCACATCTCGAGCAGCTTCCAGCAGTTGTCCTCCTGGGCGAACTCGACGGGATCCTCTCCGTCGTGGAGGATGAACTCGAAGCGCATGTAGTTGCGCCCCTCCCAGCGTCCGGCCAGCTGCGGGCGCTCGGGATCGAGTACCTGGATGACCTCCGGCATGAGCTCCAGCTCACGGTCGGGATCATCGAGCTTGAAGTCGATCACCAACGAGTCCATCGGCGCGTAACCCAGCTCCGCACGCTCGATCCCCAGCGCCGAACGGACGAAGCTGTTCGCCCCGTCGGCACCGATCACGAAGGCGGCGTCGATGACCGTCGGCGCCGCGGTCCTGTCGTCGACCGACCGACAGGTCACCGAGGCCCGGTCCTCACTCTGGTCGACCCGCTCCGCGTTGACGCCGGTGATGACCCGGACACCGAGCTCCCGGACACGGGCGTCCAGGATGCGGTCGATCTCCGGCTGATAGGAGAGGTAGCTCTCCTTCCAGCCCGCTCCACCCTCACCGATATGGATGGTACTGAGGACCTCCATCTCGGGTGTGACGAGATTCCACATCAGCATCGGCTGGGCCACCAGTTCCACCTCATTGGCGACACCCAACTCCTGGAACACCCGCATCGTCTCACCGTCGAGGTGCCCGGCACGCGCCAGCGGATAGAGCGTGTGGTGGCGCTCCACGACGACGACATCGAATCCCCGCTGTGCCAGCAGCCCGCTGAGAACCATACCGACCGGGCCGTAGCCGACGATGGCGACATCGCACGAGATGCTCTCCGGCATCGCTGTGGCATCGGGGTCCAAAGTGACGGACATATGAATAGGTCTCCTTGCTGCCTCTAGCTGACTATGGGCGCACTGGTGGCTGTCGCTGAGTTGCGAGGACCACTCGCCCTGATCTATCTGGAACGTTCATGACGGAACCGTTTCCCTGACGTTACGTGCGGCTTCAGATGCTGTCAAGGAGGTTCACGCACCGTGGACAAAGGCAGCGCGGCGCGCTGATTCGCGGCGTCCTGAGCACGAATCGGGTCGGCATCCGACATGCACAGAAGCCGACCGGCCGGACTGCCGCCTCGAGATCGCACACAGCGCCTCGCCCAGCTATTGCAACAATCGCCGTGGCCTCGCAGACTCCTCTGAAGACAGCTCGAAGAGGTCGTTCGCCCGGAACGAGAGCCGGCTGCGGGATGCGGCGATTCGGCTCAGTCGACGATCTCGGCGTGGTCGTGGAGTTCGCGGTGCCGGGGGGGGTACGCCGATCCGGGCTTGCCGGGATGCGCGACGCCGATTCGTTGACGTTGCCCGTCGGCTAGTTGAGCCTGTTAGTGACGTACAAAGGGAACGAAGACCAAATCCGCCTTCGAGGACTCCATTCCATGCCGATAAGACGCCGTGCCCTTATAAAGGCAGCGCCTGGTAGACGAATGACGAACGAGGCGTCGTCCGCCTGGATTCGTGTGTTTACGTGACCCCTCACCACCGTCCGGACACTCACTGTGGAGAAAGAAGTGCTGAACGGGATTTCGGTGACCGGAGTCGCCGCCACGCGAAAACTGTCAGCCACCCAGTCTCAACCGACTCAGTCGAAGTCGTACATGTGGCAGGCGACCTGTCCACGTCCGATGTCGACCAGACGCGGTCGGGTGCCGCAGATGCTCGGGACGTGGTGGCACCGGCCGGCGAACGGGCATCCGGTCTCCGGCGGTCCACCCACCTCGACCGCGGTTGTTCCCGGGCTCTTCGGCGCACCTCCCGACGGTCGGCCTGCCGGGCCGGGCCGGGGGCCGGTGAAGCGCTGACGAGGGAGACCTCGTAGGGGTTCGTCTGCGACGGCGGCGGCGCTGCCGGTCTCCGTGAAACGGCCACGGCAGAGGACGACGACCCGGTAGCTGATGTAACGGACGACGTCGGAATCGTGGGAGATGAACCAGTGGCTCAGGTCTCGCTCCTGATGCATCTCGCGCAGCAGATCAACCTCCCTGTTTCGCGTCGCGTCGGTGAGCTGGTCGGATGGTGGTGAAGCGGTGATTTCACCGTCACGCGAAGTGACACCCCGCCTCCACTGCCCCGGGCGCGGTACCACCCCACTGATCTCGATGCCACCTCTCCGTCTGGCTCGCCTGCGCCGCCGGCGGTCGGCGCGGCGACCGTCACCGTCGCAGCCGGTGCCGCGCACACCATGTTCCGACATCTGCTCACCGTTGGTCTTCCCATCAGTAGGACTGGGCCTCGAAGGCCGTCTGGCTCAGGGCCACTCGTTCCGAGGGCGGGGCGCCGTCCGGTTCGAGCCCATGCACCGGCGCTCAGGTTCGATGGCCGGTTCAAGCGCCATTCATCGCAGCTGAGACCTTTCGTTACAGGTGGGCCCGGACCGTCCGGGAAGGTCACGGCCCACGCGGCCGAGCCGGTCAAGGCGCGCCCAGGACCGGCACACGACCGGACCGGGGTCCCGCCGTGCGCGCCGGGTGCTCGTAGGGGATCGCAGCACCTCGTCGCCCCGCAGGTCCCGATTCGAAGTCGGCGGCGTGGAAAGCCGTGTCATGGCAGGCTCCCTGCTCGACGGATCATTCGGTCCTTCTCCGAAGTCGCCGCGGTCGAAGGTATGAGAACCGGGTCACAGTGACAACGAGCCACTGCCACTGGGCGGCAACGGCGCTAAGGTGCCCCCATGGCAGGGCGTACATCCACACCGGGGGCGACGGTGACAGGCCGGGTCTTCACCGTGCTCGAGACCTTCGCCGCGGAACGGCCCATTCAGTCGCTCACCGAGGTGTCCCATCGCTCGGGGCTGCCGCTGTCGACCACCCGACGCCTCATCGGTGAACTCGTGGCACAAGGTGCCTTGGAGCGTCTACCGAACGGTACCTACCGCGTCGGCATCCGGTTGTGGCAGCTCGGCTCGATCGCCCTTCAGCAACGCGGCCTGCGGGAAGCGGCTTTCCCGTCGATGAACGACCTGTACGAAGCCACGCGCGAGAACGTCGAACTGATGGTCTTGGACGGCACTGCGGCGCTCTGTGTGGAGAAGGTCTACGGCCGCACGTCCGTACCGAGCGACACCAAGGTCGGCAGCTTCGTACCACTGCACGCCTCGAGTGTGGGGAAGGTGCTGCTCGCGTTCTCCGCCCGAGAGGTGCTCGAGCGCACCATCGATCGTGGGCTCGAGCGACGGACGCCGCTGACGCTGGTCGAGCCCGAACGGCTGGCGGCCGCGTTGACGGACGTACGTCGGTCCCGAGTCGCCTTCGCCCGGCAGGAGATGGCCTTGGGCGTGGTGGCTGTCGCCTCACCCATCATCAATCGGACCACGGGCGAGGTCGTCGCGGCGCTCGGCCTCATCGCCAGGGCGGGCACCTCCCTGGAGCGGCTCGCCCCCGCCGTTCATACCGCGGCTCTCGGCATCTCGCGCCTTCTCCGTTGACGAACTGCCACTGAGTGGCAACGTTCGCTGGACGCAGACGCGTACGGACCCAAGGATGCCCGAGTATGAAGATGCACGGAGATCCGCTGGTGAGCGACTACAGCCGGGACGTCCTGGAGATTCGACAGGTGGTCGAGAACTGGGCGGTATGGAGGGACTCCGGGGCCTGGGAGAAGTTCGCTTCGGTCTGGCACGACGACGGATACATGTCGGCAACCTGGTTCCAGGGTTCCGCTCGAGACTTCATCGACGCGAGCCGTCAAGGCTTCGCCAACGGCGTCCGGGTCAGTCACTTTCTCGGTGGTACCGCCGTCGAAGTGACGGGTACGCGCGCCGTGAGCCAGACCAAGATGACGATCACACAGCGCGTCGACCTCGAAGGTGTCGAGGTCGACGTGGTCTGCACCGGTCGCTTCTACGACTTCATGGAACGTCGAAACGGTGTGTGGGCGATCGTGCGGCGACAGCCGATCTACGAACAGGATCGACTGCAGGCGGTCGACCCGTCGGCCTCTGTCGAGCTGGACCAGACCTTGCTGGCCAAGTTTCCGGTGGGGTATCGGTATCTCGCTTACGTGCAGACCGCCAACGGTATGCAGGTCGCCCAGGGCGAAGCAGAGCTACCCGGTCTCGTCGGCGCAGCGGTCGAGCGCCTGTACGACGAGGGACGAGCCTGGCTCTCCGGTTCGATCTCAGCAGGGGTTCCCGTGGCCCCTCAATCGATGTGAACTCGTCCCTACGGTAGATCGTGGACGCCCAGAGACTGAGACATGATGTCGCAGAGGAAATAACGAAACTCGTGGCGTGAGCGTCGGGTGTCCAAGATCCCGGGGAATCTTCAGTCCCCTGTCGGTCGAGTTGATGGCACTGCCTATAATGAGGGTCATGACCACCAATGCTTCGCCGAAGAACAAGCGAGTCGAGTTGGGCGAGCGGTCGAGGGAGATGATCCTCGACGTTGCTACGCGGCTGATGTCGGCACGTGGTTACGAGGGTACTAGCATCTCGGCCATTGCGAAGGAAGCCGGCCTGCCGGCGAGTTCCATCTACTGGCACTTCTCGTCGAAGGTCGGCATTCTCACGGCGGTCATGGAACGCGGGAACGCCGCGTTCCACGCTGAGGTCTCCAAGATGGAAAGCCCGGCAAAGGGTTCCCACTACGACAAAGTATTGGCGATCTTCGAGCAGGGCATCACAGCCTTGGAGCGTAATCCCGATTTTGTCCGCCTGCAGATCATCCTTATCCTCAACTCGCCGGCTGGTACGGTCAACGAAGCTGTCATACGGATGCGCGCCCAGGCAAGAGACGGCATGCGATCAGCCCTCGAGCAGGCATTTGAGGACCTCGGCCGCTCACAAGCCGAGGCCGTAGCAGCGAGCCTCGTCGAGTTCGTGAGTGCCTGTTTCGAAGGTATATTCCTGGCCCGTCAAGCCGCCTCGCCCGCCACTCACCGCCTCATGCAGCAGCTCGCCCACGCCACAGTCGCTCTTGCGGACACCATCATGTCGTCGGACACAAACCCTCGTAAAGCAAACTCAGGCAACTGATCCGCCCGGGAGCGCGGGTGTGGGAGGAGGGGGGCACCACAGAACTAACGAAAACCTCAGTGACATCTGGAAGAACCAGCTCCGACGTTCGGTGGACTACTGCGTCGTCCGGTTGATCAGACGGGCGAGTTCGGTGACGTACGGTGGCTCGAACAGGGTGAGGTGGTCTCCTTCCAGGACGTGGTGGGTCAGCCGGGCGGGGGCACAGACGCAGGGCCAGGAGCGGATCGCGGCGCGCCGGAGGTCCCCGTCCTGTTTGCCGGCCTGGACGAGTGCGACCGGGCCGGCGTACCGCCACGGGCGGTAGGCCCGGGCGGCCCGCAGATGAGCACGGTTGGTGCGCCGTCGGAGGTCCAGCCGGAGCAACTCGGCGGCGCTCATGTCCTTTTCCGCCGCTACGGGGCCCGGCTCCTCCCGCTCGTCGTCCTCGTCGAACTCCGGGAGCTGTGCGGAGAGGCAGCTCTCGACGAGGAAGACCATCTCCACGCGCTCGCCCTGCAGTTCGAGCAGCCGGGCCATTTCGAAGGCCACCAGCCCGCCCATAAACCAACCCAGCAGCAGATACGTGCCGGTCGGCGCCACCGCGCGTACGGCCGCCAGATAGCGGGCGGCCAGCGCCTCGACGCTCCGGTCCTCGTGGTCGGCACCGCCCGCCGATGTCTGGAGGGCGTACAACGGGCCGCGAAACTCGGGGCAGGGGGCGAGATGGCGGAAGCCGGTGGCCTCGCCGCCTGCCGGGTGGACGCAGAACAGCGGGGTGCCCTCGCCGAGGGGCCGTAGTGCCACGATGTCGTCCGGAAGGGCGTGCGGGACGGCGTTGCGCGCCTTGAGCAGCCGGGCCAGGTGCCTCGGCGTGGCCGCCCTTCCGGGCCGCCCCACCTCACGATCCGGCTCCGGCCCCGCCTCCGGTTCTGAGAACCGTCGGCCCTCGTAGTGCCAACCGATGGAGGCCGGCTGGTCGACCACGACGAGCACGGTTCCGTGCTTGGCTTGCAGTTTCCCGAAGACCTCGCGGAGCTTGGGTTCGCTGTTGGGCAGCCGCTTGTCGAAAGCCTTCTTCCCGGCCGGGGTGACGGCGGTGGCGTGGTGTTCGCCCTTGCCGACGTCCAGGCCGAGGAGGGCGCCGATGTCACTGACGTCGATCACGTGCGTCCTCTGGTCGTCCTCGCCCGGCCGTCCCACGGCACCGATCGCCACATCCACATGACGAAGAGCCTCTCGACCTGCGGAAAGGCCGGTGGTCATGCCCCTAAGGGCTTGCAGATCATCAAGGTGTTGCTTCCCGTCCCATGGCTCGTTGAT
>NZ_JBHMCY010000128.1:0-10001 GCF_042430725.1 Streptomyces cinereospinus
CCGCCGGGCCGCGCCGGCGGCCCGCCGGCCGGCGTCCCACCGCCGTGGCACGGACCCTGAGACTGGCCGAATCCGTACGCCCCCGGGACCGCACCGGCCCGGTCCGCGGGCCCCAGCGGCCGGCCGTCCCCCGGGCACCGGCATCGGGGAGCCGGTCCGCCGGGGCGGGGGCCGTCAGGCCTCCCAGACGGCCGCCGCGGTGCGGTCGTCGGCGTAGCCCTTGACCCGCGCCTGGGTGTCGGCGAGGAAGGCGGCGAGGCCCGGCGGGGGCGGCGCGGACCACCGCTCGCGCAGATGCGCGGTGAGTTCCGGTTCGCCGCGCAGCGGCTCGGCCAGACCGGCGGTGCACATCAGGAGGGTGTCGCCGGGCCGGGCCACGGAGGCACGGAAGCGGAAGGGCTCGCGCGGGGGTTCGGCGGCCGGTTCGTAAGGGCTGGGCGGGGTCGGTATGCCGAGGTCCATGGTGATCCGGTCGATGCCGGAGGGCGGTGAGCCGAAGCCGGGCACAGGCTCCCCGGCGGCCTCGCCGGGCTGCGGCTCGATGTCCTGCCAGGCGCCGTCGCGCAGCCGGAACAGGCCACCGGCGCCGACACCGAAGAAGACGCGGGTACGGCATCCGGGGTCTGCGGGCAGGAGCAGGCAGCGCAGGGTGGCGGCGTACTCCTCAGGCCGCAGGCCCTGTTCGGCCGCGCCGGCGCGGAGTCTGCCGAGGCTGCGGCCGGTCAGCCGGTGCAGGCCGGACTTCAGCTCGCCGCGCCGCCCGGCCCGGATGTCCTCGGCGAGCCGCGCGTGGCTGCGCCCGACCGCCCGCCCGATCCACCGGCAGGCCTCGGCGGCGGCCCGGTGCGCCCCCGCGGTGGCGCGTGCGCCGGTGGCCATCGCGACCAGCACGAGCGCCTCGTCCCCGGTGCCGAACCGGGCGGTGAGCAGCGCGTCGCGGCGGGGTTCGCCCCGGTAGCGCGCGGAGTCCCCGCGCACCGAGGCCGCGCGCAGGGTGCAGGCCCCGCAGTGGGCGCCGTCCAGCACCGTGTCGGCGACCAGGGCGGCCAGGTCGTCCGGGTCGGCGGGCGGGAGGGCGGTGGGTTCGGGGTCGTAGGTGGGCGGCCCGGAGCCCACGTGGTGGAGGGAGACGGGGGCGGCGGGGCTCAGGCGGGACGGGGCGGCCGGCCGCGCCGGTGGCGGGGCCGGCTCCGCGAAAGCGGGGGCGGGCGTGCCGGTGACCGAGGTGGTGGGACCGTGCGGAGGTGACGGGGCGGCTGGGACCGCCGGAGCCGGAGGGACCGCCGGCGGCTGCGGGGCGGGCGGCGGCTGCGGGGCTCCTTCGGGAGCGGCTGTGGCCGGCGGGGGGTCGGGTGGGGCCCACGGAGCGGCCGGGGCCGGGGCCGCGGGTGCCGCTCCGGCGTCGCGCGGCGCGGGCACACAACGGTCGGCGCGGAGCGGGGCGCCCCGGGCCCCCGATGGCCCGGTCACCGCGTCCGACGCCGAGGCGAAACGGTCGTCCAGTGAGTCGGGCGTGCGGGTGGGGCCCGTGTCCTCGGTGATGTCGTCGTACAACTGCCCCCACCAGTCGTCGGAGTGACCGGTGGGCCTTCCCCCCTGCTGGCTCATGCCGCCCATTGTCCACCGCGCGGGCCCGAGGGAAACGGGGCGTCGGGAAAACGCGGTCTGCCCGGCCGGGTCCGTGACGGCCTGTCGGTGAGCCGCCGTACCGCTGTGGGACGGGGGGCCGCCGGGCGGCTCCACCCCGCGGGAGAACCGAAGCGGCTGATGGAGCCGGCGGGGGTGACGGCCCGCCCGCGGCCGGGGGGCCGGCGTACGAGCGCGGGTGGCCGGCGGCGCCGACCGCCCGCGGGACGGGCCTGCGCGGTCGCGGCCCGGTCCCCGGCGACCTGCGAACTCGCACGCGCTCCGGCACGCTGGGCAGATGGGAGTGTGGCAGCTCCTGCTGGCCGGTCTGGTCATGCTGGCCGGCCTGTGCGGAGTGCTGGTGCCCGGTGTTCCGGGATCGTGGCTGGTGTGGGCCGGGGTGATGTGGTGGGCGCTGCAGGATCCACGCCCGGTCGCCTGGTTCGTGCTGGTCGGCGCCACCGTGGCGCTGCTGGTGTCGCAGGTGGTGCGCTGGGCCCTGCCGCCCCGCCGGCTGGAGGAGAGCGGCGCCAGTCCCCGGATGGCGGTGTACGCCGGGCTCGGCGCGCTCGCCGGCTTCGTCGTGGTGCCGGTGCTCGGCGCGATCCCCGGCTTCCTGGCCGGCGTCTACCTCTGCGAACGCCTCCGGCTCGGCCGGCACGGCGAGGCCCGGGCCGCCCTGCGCACGGTGATGCGCTCGGGCGGCTCCGGTGTGCTCGCGGAGCTGTTCACCTGCCTGCTGATCACGGGCGCGTGGCTGGGCGCGGTGATCTGGGGCTGACCCGGCCCCGCGCGCCGCTCAGCCGGCCGCCGGTGGCAGCACGCCCTCCAGCGTGAGCAGCCGCACCTTGCGGTCCAGGCCGCCCGCGTAGCCGGTCAGCGCGCCGTTGGCGCCGATCACCCGGTGGCAGGGGCGCAGCACGAGCAGCGGGTTGGCGCCGATCGCGCCGCCGACGGCCCGTACGGCGGCGCGCGGCGCGCCGATCCGCGCGGCGATCTCGCCGTACGTGGTGGTCGCGCCGTACGGCAGTGAGTCGAGCGCCTCCCACACCCGCTGCCGGAACGGCGTCCCCTCGGCCCGCGACGGCAGCCGGAACTCCTTCAGCTCCCCGGCGAAGTAGGCGGCGAGCTGCTCCGCCGCCTCCCGGAACAGCGCGGGGTCGTGCCGCCAGCCGTCCTGGACGGTCCGCCCGCCCTTCTGCCCGGGCACGGACAGGGAGGTGAGGGTGCCGGCCGGGTCGGCGGTGAGGAGCAGCTCGCCGAGCGGGCTGCCGACGGTGGTCCAGTGGGTCGGGGCGGTGGTGACGGGGGTGTTCACGGGAACTCCAACTCCCCTGCTGCGCGCAGGTGGTGTACGGCGTACGAGCGCCAGGGGCGCCAGCTGTCGGGGACGTCCGCGCCGGGTGGCGCGACGTCCGGGTCGCCGAGGGCGCGGGTGCGCACGACGGCCGCGGTGACGGCGTCCAGGCCGGGCAGGGCGGCCAGCGCGGCCTGCGCGTCGTCCCGGTCGGCGCCCGGATCCAGCCGGACGGCGCCGTCGGCGAGGGCCGCGGTGAGCGCGCCCAGGGTGCCCTCGGGTTCGGCCTCGGCGAGCACGGCCGGTTCCGGGAAGAGGTGGGTGAGGGTGCCGCAGGGCGCGTCGAGGGCCTTGCCGTAGCGGCGGACCAGGTGCTCCGCGGCCGACCGCCCCACCAGCGCGCGTACCGCCAGCTCCTCCGGGTCCGCGGTGCCGGGCGAGCGCAGGCCCGGCCGGGCGGCGACCAGCGCGGCGAGCCGCGGATCGGCGCCGAGCCGCTCGTCGACGGCGTACGGATCGGCGTCCAGGTCGAACAGCCGCCGCAGCCGCTGCACGGCGGTGGTGAGGTCGCGCTGGTCGGTGAGGTGCAGCCGGGCGTCGAGCCAGCCGCCCGCGTGGGGGGCGGAGCCGGGGCGTCCGGTCCGCTCGTCCACGGCGGCGATACCGGTGCCGTAGGGCAGCCGGAGGGTACGCCGGTAGGTGCGCCGGCCGGGCGCCCCGCTCACCTCCTCGATCCCGGGCACGGCCTCGCGCGCCAGCAGGTCGAAGACGGCACCCGCGTGGTACGGCCCCCGGTGGGCGAGCCGCAGCGGGATCCCGGCGCTCGGGGTGTCCGCCCGCCGGGCGGCGCGCCCCTTGGGCGCCGCGGCCCGCAGGGCGCTGGGGGTGGCGGCGTACACCTCGCGGATGGTGTCGTTGAACTGCCGCACACTGGCGAACCCGGCCGCGAACGCGATGTGGGTGATGGGCAGGTCCGTGGTCTGGATCAGCAGGCGCGCGGTGTGCGCCCGCTGTGCGCGGGCCAGGGCGACCGGGCCGGCGCCCAGTTCGGCGGTGAGCTGCCGCTGCACCTGCCGCGCGCTGTAGCCGAGCCGCGCGGCGAGCCCGGCGACCCCTTCCCGGTCCACGATCCCGTCGCCGATCAGCCGCATGGCGCGGCCCACGACGTCGGCCCGCACGTTCCAGTCGGCCGACCCCGGCACCGCGTCCGGCCGGCACCGCCGGCAGGCCCGGAACCCGGCACCCTGCGCGGCGGCGGCCGTCGTGAAGAACCGCACGTTGTGCCGCTTGGGGGTGACGGCGGGGCAGCTGGGCCGGCAGTAGATGCCGGTGGTCTCGACGGCGAAGAAGAACGCGCCGTCGAACCGGGCGTCCCTGCTCCGCACCGCCTCGTACCTGGTGTCCTCGTCCATCACGCCGTCCAGTCTCCGCGCCGGGGGCCACGCCGGCCAGCGGAATTCGGACACCCAGCTGCCGGACGGCCGTCTCCCGGCCCCGGGGACGGGCCCGGCGAGCGTGTCCCGGCCCCGGAAACGGGTCCGGCGACCGCGGCCCGGCCCAAGAGCGAACCGGACGACCGGGCCCCAGCCCGAACGCAAGCCCAGCCACCGCGGCCCGGCCCAAGAGCGAACCGGACGACCGGGCCCCAGCCCCAACGCAAGCCCGGCCACCGCGGCCCGGTCCGGGGGCGGATGCGGCGGCTCGGTGCTCGCCCCCGGACCGGGGACGTCTACCGCCAGCCCTTGCGCTTGGCCTCCATCGCGGCCCGTCCCTCGGCGCCCTTGCGCTTCCAGTCGCGGCGGATCTCCGCCCGCACCCGGGCGTCGGTCTTGGCCACGATCCACTGGTTCTCGCGGACCAGCTTCCGGTAGCTCTCCAGTCGCCGCACCGGCAGCTCCCCGGTGTCGATCGCGGCCAGCACGGCACAGCCCGGTTCGGACCCGTGCGCGCAGTCGTGGAACCGGCACCGGGCCGCCAGCTCCTCGATCTCGGCGAAGACCTGGCCGACCCCGGTGCCGGCGTCCCAGAGCCCGACTCCGCGCAGCCCCGGCGTGTCGATCAGCACCCCGCCGCCGGGCAGCGGCAGCAGGTTGCGCGTGGTGGTCGTGTGCCGGCCCTTGCCGTCGACGTCCCGCGTGGCCCGCACCTCCATCACGTCCTGTCCGAGCAGCGCGTTGGCGAGCGTCGACTTGCCCGCGCCGGACTGCCCGAGCAGTACGGACGTCCCGCCGGAGACGACGGCGGTGAGGACGTCCAGCCCGTCCCCGCCGACCGCGCTGACCGCCAGCACCGGCACTCCCGGCGCCGAGGTCTCCACGTCCTGCACGAGGTGCCCGCGGGTCACCGCGTCCGGTACGAGGTCGGCCTTGGTCAGGACGACCACCGGCTGCGCCCCGGACTCCCAGGCGAGGGCGAGGAAGCGTTCGATGCGGCCGAGGTCGAGTTCGACGGCGAGCGAGACGGCGACGATCGCGTGGTCGACGTTGGCGGCGAGGATCTGCCCCTCTGACCGCTTGGAGGAGGTGGAGCGCACGAAGGCGGTACGGCGCGGCAGACACGTCCGTACGTAGCGGGGGCTGCCCGCGGGTTCGACGGCGACCCAGTCGCCGGTGCACACGACCCGCAGCGGATCGTGCGGTGTGACGAAGGCGGTGTCGGCGCGCAGCACTCCGTCGGCGGTGACCACGTCGCACTGACCGCGGTCGACCCGCACCACCCGTCCGGGCAGCAGGCCCGCGGAGTCGTGGGGGGCGAACTCGGCGGCCCAGGCCTCGTCCCAGCCGTAGGGAGCGAGGGCGGTGAAAACAGAGGTGGAGGACAACAGGGGGACCCTTCCCAAGGGTGGCCCCGGCAGGCGCGCGTACGGACGGCGCGCGGCGTCGGAGTGTGTCAGCCGGTGGCCACGGAGGTGGACGTGACGAGTTCCTGGATGCGGGCAGCGCCCGGCACGGCGACAGTCATCGGTCGACACCTCCTCATCACTCACGCGGCCATCCGGCGGCGGCCGGTGGCCACCGCCTGTTGCGCCGTCACTCTAGCCGGGCCCGGCGGTGGCCCGTCAACGCCTTTTCCGGGCCCGCCCCGCGGTCCGCCCCGGTCCTGCTACGCCTGCGCCGTCTCCGGCGTCCCGCGCTGCTCCGGCGTCTCCCGCGGCTCGTCCTGGGCGGGGAGGCTGTCCATGAAGGAGCTGACGGAGAAGACCGCGCGGCCGGGGCCGGGCGGGCCGTAGCCGGGCGGGGAGCTGAGGCCGAAGTCGTCCATGGTGGCGCGGTAGGCCTGGAGCAGCCGGATGTGGTACTCCAGCGGGGCGCCCTGCGGGTTGGCCTTGCCGAGCGGGGTGGTGGGCTCGGGGCACCAGGTGGTGAACCGGGGCGTGATGCCGTGCGACATGAAGAAGCGCAGGCCCTCGGTGGTGGACTCGATCGCCTCGTCGACCGTCTTGAAGCCGAAGGGCTCGGCCATCTCCACGCCGGCGACGAAGTTCGGGATGACGTTGCGCGCGCCGAAGACGTCGGCGGAGTCGAGGATGCGCCGGTGCCACTCGTCGCGGCCGACGTACCGCTCCTTGCCGGGGCAGTACATCTTGAACAGGTACTCGTCCCACACCTCGAAGTTGGGGTGGTAGATCTGCACGCCGTAGTCCTTGAACCGCTGCACGTCGTCCTTGGGCAGCGCCTGGGCGACGACCTTGCCGATCCACCGGCCCGGGAAGCGCTCCTCGATGGCCTTGGCGTAGTGGCCGTAGAAGTCGGCCTCGTCACGGCCGGAGACGGTCTTGGTGATGGCGCCGCCGGTGAGCGTGTAGGCGGTGGACGCCTTGGCGGTGTCGTACCGGTCGATGATCTCCAGGGCCTCCAGGACCTCCTCGACGTCCTTCACCCCGGTGTACGGCCGCCCGGCCGCCTTGTGCTGGCGCCAGTTGTGGTTGATGTCGCAGTACTGGCACTCCTCCTTGGCGCCGAAGTACTGGCAGACCCGGAAGACGGTCAGGTAGATCAGGTAGCCCCACTGGATGGTCGGGGCCACCTCCATCACCGACTTCCCGTTGGACAGGGTGTGCCGGTAGTACTCCGGCATCGGCGGCACGCCCACGTCCGCGATCCGCCGGCCGTCCAGGTAGAGCCCGAGCAGGCCCTCCTCGTCCGCGGCGACGCGGTACGGCGACGCCGGGTTCACCCGCACCGAGACGACGGTGCGGCGCAGGTCGTACGGGCCGCCGGTGAGGATGATCTCCTCCGGCGGCCGGCGCAGCGCCGCCTCGCCCAGCTCGGGCAGGGTGCCGTGGTCGAAGGAGAAGATGAAGTAGGACTTCGGCTTGACCTCGCCGCCCTCGTTGTCGCTCAGCGCGGACGGGTCGAAGGCGACACCGCCCCGGAGCAGGTCCTCCTTGAAGACGGCCTCCCGCGGCACGTGCGGGAAGCGCTCCATCAGATCCTCGACGAGCGCGGTGCGGCTGCCCATCCTCGTGTCTCCTCCCTGCGGCGGCGTGCTGCGGTGTTCGACTCCTCACGGTATGCCCCCCGGCTCCGGACCCGTGCAGCCGGGTCCGTCCGGACGCCCGGCCCATGCCTCCCCGATCCGCACCTTCTTGACGATCCTGACGTTTTTCGTCAGGATCGTCAGCATGAGCAGACGGGACGACATCGTGGCGGCGGCCGTCGACGTCTTCGCACGCCACGGCTTCCGCCAGACCTCGATGGACCTGGTCGCCCAGGCCGCCGCGGTCTCCCGCCCCGCGCTCTACCAGTACTTCCGCAACAAGCACGACCTGTTCACCGCCGTCGCCGCACGCGTCACGGACCAGCTCGTGACGGCCGCGCAGCGGGCCCGCGACGCCGAGGGCACCCTCGCCGACCGCGTGTACGGCGTCCTGCTGGTCAAACTCGACACCGCCGCCGGCATCGCCGGCACGCGGTTCCGGCAGGAGCTGATCGCCCAGGCCGGCGCCATGGGCCTGAGCCCCGCCGACGACCGGCTCGGCGATGTCCTGGCCCAGCTGCTGGGCGGCACCGCGACACCGGAACCGCGGGAGACGGCGTCCGTCCTGCTGGCCGCCACGGTCGGCATCGGCCAGTCGGAGGGCGGGCCGGACGTGCTGCGCCGACGGCTGCGACGGCTCGTCGACCTGGTGATCGACGGCCCGGCCGCCGCCCGGCCGCCCGGCGCGCCGACCCCGTGAGCGCCCCACGAGCCCTGCCCCCACGAGCCCTGCCCCCTGCGAGTCCTGCGCCCTGCGAGCCCCACGAGCCCGAGGAGTCGGGAAGATGCTCGGTACCGTCCTGCTGGCCTTCGCCGCCGGCTTCTGGGCCGGGAACGGCCTGCCCTACTACGTCGCCGGCAGCACCGGCGACCGCACCGCGCCCAGCCCCTTCCGCCCGTCGGCCGTGACGAACGTCCTCACGGGCTGGCTGATGCTGCTCGTCGCCGGTGTCTGCTGGCACTACGCCGACACCGACGCCCATCCCCTGCCCGGCCACGGCGCGGCGGCCGCGGGCGTGCTGCTGGTCGGGCTGATCCACGCCCGGCTCTGGCGCGCCGACCCCTGGCACCGGCGCTCCCGGCCGCCGCGCCGGGACGGCCTGCGGGTGTTCCGCCGGATGAGGGGTTGACCGGGGCTGATGTGCTGTCCCCGACGCCGACGTGACGCATCAGCGATCGGCACGATGAGCCGGGAAGGGGCGCGCACATGACCGGAACCGTGACCAACTGGGCGGGCAACATCACGTACACCGCCAAGGAACTGCACCGCCCGCCCACGCTCGGCACGCTGCGCTCGCTCGTCGCGGGCGCCGCGGGGGTGCGGGTGCTGGGCAGCGGGCACTCGTTCAACGGGCTGGCCGATCCGGGCCCGGAGGGCCTGCTGCTCTCCCTGGACGCCCTGCCGCCCGGGATCGACGTCGACACGGCGGCCCGTACCGTACGGGTCTCGGGCGGCGTCCGCTACGCCGAACTCGCCCGCCGCGTGAACGCCCACGGCCTGGCCCTGGCCAACATGGCGTCCCTGCCGCACATCTCCGTCGCCGGCTCGGTGGCGACCGGCACGCACGGCTCGGGCGTCGGCAACGCGCCCCTCGCCGCCGCGGTGCGCGAGGTCGAACTGGTCACCGGCGACGGGACGACCGTCACGATCGCCCGGGGCGAGGAGCGGTTCGGCGGCGCGGTCACCTCGCTGGGCGCGCTCGGCGTCGTCACCGCCCTCACCCTCGACCTGGAGCCGGCCTTCGAGGTCGAGCAGCACCTCTTCACCGAACTGCCGCTGGCCGAGCTGGACTTCGAGGCCGTCATGGGGGTCGCGTACAGCGTCAGCCTGTTCACCGACTGGCGGGCGCCCGGGTTCCGGCAGGTGTGGGTCAAGCGCCGCACCGACCGGCCGTCGCCGGCCTTCCCCTGGGCCGCGCCCGCGACCCGGGCGCTGCACCCGGTGCCGGGGATGCCCGCGGTCAACTGCACCGAGCAGTTCGGCGTCCCCGGGCCGTGGCACGAGCGACTGCCGCACTTCCGCGCGGAGTTCACCCCGAGCAGCGGTGCGGAGCTCCAGTCGGAGTACCTGATGCCGCGGGCGCACGCCGTCGGCGCGCTGCACGCCCTGCACGCGATCGGCGAGGCCGTGGCGCCGGTCCTGCAGACCTGCGAGGTACGCACGGTGGCCGCCGACGCGCAGTGGCTGAGCCCCGCGTACGGGCGGGACAGCGTGGCCGTGCACTTCACCTGGATCGCGGACACGGCGGCGGTGCCGCCGGTGGTGCGCCGGGTGGAGGAGGCCCTGGCGGAGTTCGACGCGCGGCCGCACTGGGGGAAGGTGTTCGCGATACCGGGGTCGGTGCTGCGGCAGCGGTTGCCGCGAGTGGCGGACTTCCGGCGGCTGGCGCGGGAGCTGGATCCGGCGGGCAAGTTCGCCAACGCCTTCGTGCGGGACCTGCTGGACGGCTGACCCGACGCCGCCCCGGAAGGGCCCGCCGGGCGTGTCGGCATCGAGCGACAGCACCTGGCCCACCGCCGGCCCGTACCGCGCCGCCCTGGTCCCGGCCGCCGGCGGCGGGCCGGCGGACGGCGGCGGGCCGGCGGTCGGCGGCGGGCC
>NZ_JBHMCY010000129.1:0-9022 GCF_042430725.1 Streptomyces cinereospinus
GGGAATCGAGGGGGCCGGTGGGGGCGTGCGGGAATCGAGGGGGCCGGTGGGGGCGAGGGGGCTTGTGAGGGCCCCGGGGGATCGAGGGGCGGTGGGCGGGCGCGGGGATCGTAGGGGGTGGTGGGCGCGGGAACAGTGGGGAACTTCCGGGGATGGCGGGCCGTACCGCGCGGACGCTGTCGGTGGCGTCGGGCAGAATCGGGGGCATGACGACCCCGGACCAGCAGTCACCCGCGCCGCGGCCTCCGCGCCCCCTGACCCGGGACCGGATCTACCGGTCGCCCATGGGCCTCGCCGGAGGCGTGCTGCTGCTCGGCCTGGTCGGCTGGCTCGGTCTGGACGCGATCCTCGTGGGGGAGGGCCGCACACCGTGGCTGGCGCTCGCCGCGCTGCTGCTCGTGGTGCCGCTGATCGTCGCCTTCACCCTGCGGCCCGCCGTGTTCGCCGGTGAGGACAGGCTGCGGGTGCGCAATCCGTTCCGCGTGATCGAGCTGCCGTGGGGCCAGGTCGCCTCCCTGCGCTCCGGGTACACCAACGAGGTCGTCACCGACGCCGGCGACAAGTACCAGCTGTGGGCGATACCGGTCTCCCTGCGCGCCCGCAACCGTGCCGCGCGCAAGGAGGCGCGGCGCGGGGCGGAGGCCGGCGGGGACGGGACGGCCCGTGCCCGTGGTGCCGGCGGGTCGGTGGGTGCTCTGGGCGACGGCCCGGTCCGTGCCGAGGGCGACGAGATCATGCACGGCCTGCGCCAGACGCTGGAGGCCAGGGAGAAGGCGCAGTCGGCCCAGGGCGAGGTGAGCGTCCGCTGGGCGTACGAGGTCGCGGGGCCGGCGGTGGCCGGGGCGGTGCTCCTGGTGGTGCTGCTGGCGGTGGGGTAGCGGGGTGTCACTGACGCGCACCGTGCCTCCGCGCCGCGGCGGTCACGGTCGTGAATCGTGCGGCTCGTGCTGCGGCGGTCACGGTCGTGAATCGTGCGGCTCGTGCTGCGGCGGTCACGGTCGTGAATTGTGCGGCTCGTGCTGCGGCGGTCACGGTCGTGAATCGTGCGGCCCGTGCCGTGGCGGTCACCGTCGTTACCGGGGCGGGCCCGGCCTCACCGGGGTGCCCCGGTCCTCGCCCGGGGGGACGGCGGCCCGCGGGGCGCCGCGCACCGGGGGCCGCCGTCACGGCGGGGAGCGAGCGGCCCGAATAGTGCCCGGGCGGCCGAGGTGCGGCCGGGGCCGGCGGCAGGGGTCAGCGGACCGGCGGGGGCGTCGATGGCCCCCGTGGGCCGCCCTTGACCTCAAGCGTGCTTGAGGTAACAGGCTTCACGCATGGACGACGAAGCGATGCGCCGGCGGCTGCGGGACCTGGCCGACCGTGCCGACATCAGTGATCTGCTGGGCCGTTACCTGCACTCCCTGGACGACGGGGTCTTCGACGAGGAGTGGGCCCGGGCCTTCCACACCGAGGACGTCACCGCTCAGTGGCCCATCGGCCCCGTACGCGGGCGCGACGCCCTGCTGGAGCACGTCCGGCGGGGGATGGCGCTGTTCGACCGTACGGTGCATCTGGGTACCGACGCGGTCGTCGAACTCGACGGCGACCGGGCCACCGCGCGCGGTGCCCAGCTGAGCACCCACGTCCTGGCGGACGGCACCGGCGGAGTCTTCGTCTCCGCCGGTCGCGTCACCACGGAGCTGGTCAGGACGGCCGAGGGCTGGCGGATCTCCGCCACGTCGCTGCGGGTGGTGTGGACCCAGGGCTCACCGCCGCGGCTGCCGGAGGAGGCGGCGCCGGCGGGCCTGGGGTAGGCGGGACGCAAAGGAGCCGGTTCCCGTGGTCGCCGGTGGCCGTTCCCGTGGTGGCCGGTGGCCGGCTCCGGAGGCCCCTGTGCCGTCCGGGACGACAGCGTTGTCCCCCGTCGCCGGTGAGCGCTTTCTCCGTTTCTGTCCTACGGGTGTCCAAGGGGATACTTCGACATGAAGCGTGGAACCGCCAGTCAGTTTTGTCCGGGCGCCGTGACGCGCGTCTCAGTAGATTGCACGTGCCGCCCGCACCCCCGCACCTGCGGGCTTTCCTTATGCCTGGGCGGCGGGGGTGGGGACATGGAGCAGTCCGACGGGACGGCAAGACCTGTCGTCGCGGTAGCCGGTGTGAGATGCCAGATCGACATCGACGGCCAGGGGAGGTTCGGCTGGCGGCTGGTCGCGCCCAACGGCAGGCCGGTCGCGGTGTCGCTGACCGCGCACGACACCCACGCGCGGTGCCGTGCCGACTTCGTGCGGCTGTGTACGCGCCATGCCGAGATGGAGGGTGGAGTGCAGCACAGTTCGGAGGGCGGCGGATGGGTGTGGGCGCTCTGGGACCGGACGGGACGGCATCTCGCCGGGTCGGCGCGCAGGTACGAGCGGCACGCCACCTGCCGTGCCTCGTACGAGCGCTTCCGGACGTTGCTGCCCGAACTGAGGTCGGTGAGCCTTGAGTTATGGGATGACTAGACGTGTGCGTCACGGGTGTGGACGTGGTGTGCGTGTGGAGCCGTCACGGAAGTTCCCCTTAGGGCACCCGTCGTTCACGCTTCGGGATGGGCGTGTCCACCGGGCCCCAGGAGCGTCGAACGCGTGTCGTTCAAGAAGAGACAGCCGCACCTGGCCGCCGCGGAGCCCGCGTCCGGGGCGCAGGCCACCCTGCCGGCCGACGCGGCCGCCGACTTCCCCCGGCGGCTGTACGCCGATCCGGGCCTGCCCGACCGCGTGTTCCGCGCGGTCCTGCGCTCCGGCGGCGGCCTGGTGCTCGCCGTCATGCTGCTCGTGGGCGGCTTCCTGCTGTACCGGGCCTGGCTGGCGCTCGACCGCGCCGGCTGGGCCTTCCTGACCACCGCCGAATGGGCCCCGGACGCGGGCCGGTTCGGCATCGCCGCGGTGCTGGTCGGCACGGTGCTGATCGCGGGCGTCGCCGTCTGCGTGGCCGTCCCCCTGGCCACCGGCGCGGCCCTGTTCATCTCCGAGTACGCCCCGCCCCGGCTGCGCCAGAGCCTGATCAGCGTGGTCGACCTGATGGCGGCCGTGCCGTCGGTGGTCTACGGCCTGTGGGGCGTGTTCTTCCTCCAGGACAAGGTGCTGCCCACCGCCCGCTGGATCTCCGCCTACTTCGGCTGGATCCCGGTCTTCGACGTGACCGGCGCGGACCCCGACGACCCGCTGGCGTCCGCCAGCATCTACACGTCCTCGACGTTCATCGCCGGCCTGGTCGTCGGCATGATGATCGCGCCGATCATCTGCTCGATCATGCGCGAGGTCTTCTCCCAGGCCCCGGCCGGCGAGCGGGAGGGCGCCTACGCGCTCGGCGCGACCCGCTGGGGCATGATCCGCAGCGTCGTCCTGCCCTTCGGCAAGGGCGGCATGATCGGCGGCACCATGCTGGGCCTGGGCCGCGCCCTGGGCGAGACCATCGCCGTATTCATGATCATTTCGCTGACCTTCGACATCCAGTGGCACGTGCTGCAGTCCGGCACCAGCTCGGTCTCCTCGCTGATCGCCCTGCGCTACGGCGAGGCGAGTGCATTCGGCATGTCCGCGCTGATGGCCGCCGGCTTCGCGCTGTTCGTGATGACCCTGATCGTCAACTTCGCCGCCTCGTCCGTCGTCGCCAGGTCGCGCTCCGGCGCGGCGAGCGACGCCTGACACCCGGCCGGCCCGCCTCCGCCTTCCGCGGCTCGTCCCGCACCCCTCCCCCCACCTCGCCCGACCCGCACGGCCGCCCGCACCCACACAGGAAAGAGCGACCATGACCGTTGCCCCTGAAGCGCCCGGCGCGCGTCAGGCGCCGAGACGTCCGCTTACGACACTGCCCGGCCCCCCGCTCGCCGCCGACCCCGGCGGGGAGCGGCGGCGCGCCCTGTCCTCGCTGCGCGACACCGACGTGTACGCCGTGGCCGGCGCCGCGGCGGCCGCGCTGTCGCTGACCTGGCTGCTGTTCGGCTGGCTGCTGCCGTTCGACGGGGCCGTCGGCTTCGTCGTCATGGCGTACGGCCTCTTCCTGCTGCTGTACGCGCTCCTCGTCTCCTTCGACGAGGACGGACCGGCCGTGGTGGACCGGATCGCGGCGGCCGTGGTGCGCTCGATGGGCGTCCTGCTGGTGGCCGTCCTCACGGTCGTGGTGGTGTACGCCCTGGTCGAGGGGCGCAAGGCGCTCGTCCACCTGAACTTCTTCACCGAGGACATGGAGCTGGCCGGTCCGCTGGAGCCGCTCAGTGTCGGCGGCGCCCTGCACGCCGCGGCCGGCACTCTGATCATGATCGTCATCGCGCTGGTGATCACGGTTCCGCTCGGGCTGGTCTGCGCGGTCTTCCTCAACGAGGTGCCCGGCCCGTTCGCCCGGTTCGTGCGCACCATCGTCGAGGCGATGACGGCGCTGCCGTCGATCGTCGCGGGCCTGTTCATCTACGCCACCGTCATCCTGGGCCTCGGCATGGACCAGTCCGGCCTCGCCGCCTCGCTCGCGCTGTCGGTGATGATGCTGCCGATCATCATCCGCGCCGCCGACGTCGTCATCCGGCTGGTCCCGGGCACGCTGCGGGAGGCGTCGTACGCCATGGGCACGTCGCGCTGGCGCACCGCCTGGCACGTCGTGCTGCCGACCTGCCGCTCCGGCCTGACCACCTCGGTGATCCTCGGCACCGCGCGCGGCATCGGCGAGACCTCCCCGGTGCTGCTGACGGCCGGCTTCACCTCCGAGCTGAACCTCGACCCGCTGCACGGCCCGATGGTCTCCCTGCCGCTCGCGACCTTCGAGTTCGTCAAGTCGCCCGAACCGACCATGGTCTCGCGCGGTTTCGGCACCGCGTCGCTGCTGATGGCGCTGGTGCTGCTGCTGTTCGTCGCCGCACGCGTCGTCGGCGGCCGCGGGCCCGGGCAGCTGACCCGCCGCCAGGAGCACCGCCGCGTCCTCGCGTCGCGGCGTGACGCGCGTCGCTTCGCCGCGCGGGCGGGACGGGCGGCCGGGCCCACCGCCGCGCCGGCCACCGCGGCCCCGCCCGCCGGCCCCCAGTCCTCCGCCCCGTCCGCCCCGTTCCGTACCCGACCCGGGAGTCCGTCGTGAAACCCGCCACTCGCTTCCGTCTGGCGGCCACCGTGCTGTCATCGCTGTGCGCGCTGCTCGCCGTCCACACCCCACCGGCCGCAGCGGCCTCCTACGCCAAGATCACCGGCTCCGGGTCGACCTGGAGCGCCAACGCCGTCCAGCAGTGGGTCCGCAACGTCAAGGCCAACTACGGCATGACGGTCAACTTCACGGCCAACGGCTCCTCCCAGGGCCGTGAGCAGTTCAGGAACAACACCGTCGACTTCGCGGTCTCCGAGATCCCCTTCGGCCTCAAGGAGCAGGGCATCACGGACCAGCCGCCGCGGCGCGGCTACGCCTACATGCCGATCGTGGCCGGCGGTACGGCGTTCATGTACAACCTCAAGGTCAACGGCAGGATGGTCACGAACCTGCGGCTGTCCGGCGCCACCGTCGCCAGGATCTTCACCGGGGCGATCACCCGCTGGAACGACCCCGCGATCCGCGCCGACAACCCGGGCCTGACCATGCCGGCCCGCACGATCACCCCGGTCGTCCGCTCCGACGGCTCCGGTACCAGCGCCCAGTTCACCACCTGGATGTCCAAGGAGCACGGGGCCGTCTGGAGCGACTACTGCGGCCGTACCGGCCGGGGCGGCGGCAACTGCGGCATGACCTCCAACTACCCGCTGCTCAGCGGCTCGGCGATGGTCTCCAAGTCCGGCTCGCTCGGTGTCTCCGGCCATGTGCGCCAGCCCTCCGGCGAGGGCGCCATCACCTACGTCGAGTACTCGTATGCCAAGAACACCGGCTTCCCGGTGGCCAAGGTGCTCAACAGGGACGGCTACTACGTCGAGCCGACCGCGGCCAGCGTGGCGGTGGCCCTGACCAAGGCCGAGATCAACCGCAACGAACGCTCCGTCACCTACCTGACGCAGATCCTGGACGGCGTCTACCGCAACGCCGACCCGCGCACCTACCCCCTGTCCAGCTACAGCTACATGATCCTGCCCACCAAGGAGGAGGCCGGCTTCACCAAGGCCAAGGGCAACTCGCTGGGCACGTTCGGCCGTTACTTCCTCTGCGACGGCCAGCAGCAGGCGGACCGGCTCGGCTACTCGCCGCTGCCGAAGAACCTCGTCGAGGCGGGCTTCGAGCAGCTGCGCAAGGTGCCGGGCGCGCCCACCGGCTCCATCAACATCAACGAGTGCCGCAACCCCACCTTCTCCGGCGGCGTCAACACCCTGATCAGGAACGCGCCGATGCCCAAGGACTGCGACAAGAAGGGCCCGACGCAGTGCAGTGACGGCACCGCGGGCGCCTCCGGCACCGACACCCCGGTGCGGCCCGGCGCGCAGGGCGGCGGTTCCGGCGGTTCCGGCTCCACCGGCGGGGCCACCGGCGGCTCCGGCTCCACCGGGGGCACCGGCTCCACCGGGGGCAGCGGCGGCAGCGGCGGCACGGGCGGCGGCTCCACCGGCGGCGCCGACACCGACGGCGACGGCCGGCCCGACGCCACCGAGGGCACCGCCGCGTCCGGCGGGGCGGCGTCCGGCGGCGTCGTCGACCCCGACACCGGCCAGCTGGTCAGCGCCGACGGCACCGGCACCGGCGACACCTCCGTCGCCGCCAACCCGGTCAGCCTCGCCTCCGGCGACGCCTTCGGACTGCGCGGCGCCCTGATGGCGCTGTCGGCGGTCCTGCTCGTCGCGGTGGTCGTCGGGCCGCCGCTCGCCGCGCGGGCCCTGGCGGCACGCACCCGCCGTAGAGGGGAGTTCTGATGAGACGGCCGACGCTCCGCACACGGGGGGCCTCGTCCCCCGGCCGCCGGCGGGTGGCCGCCGGGCTCGGGTGCCTGCTCTCCGCGCTGGTGATCGCGGTGGTGCCGCTGCCCGAGGGCGCGGGCCAGGCGCGGGCGGCCACCACCGAGAGCTCGGCGGTGACCAAGAGCGGCTCCAGGGGGCCGTACGAGGACTTCTCCGGCCTTGAGGTCACCGTGCACCAGACGCGGGGGCTGCGCGGGCAGGCGGTCCGGGTGACGTGGACCGGCGGGGCGCCGCAGCCGCTGGGCACCAAGTACAACTTCCTCCAGTTCATGCAGTGCTGGGGCGACGACGCCCAGGCGGGCCCGGACCGGGAGCAGTGCGAGTTCGGCGGGGAGACGGCGGGCGGCCTGCCCGGCTCCAGCCGGCAGGCCCACCCGGCCCTCGACGCCCTGGAGCAGGACCACGCCACCGACCCGAACGGCCTGCCCTTCGTGCCCTTCCGGCCGGTGGAAGGGCCGCAGACCACCTCCCGCAACGACTCGACCTACTTCACCAACGGGGACACCAACTCCATCGCGTGGGCGCCCCACGACGGCAACGGCGGCGGTGACGTGGCCTTCGAGGTGAAGTCGTCGCTGGAGTCCCCGCACCTGGGCTGCGGGGCGCGCACCACCTCGGCCGGCCGGCCGCGGCCCTGCTGGCTGGTCGTGGTGCCCAGGGGCTCCCACGAGCCCGACGGCACGGTGGGCGGCAACAACACGTTGCAGACCTCGGCGCTCAGCCGGTCCAACTGGAACCAGCGGATCGTCTTCCGCCTCGACTTCGAGCCGGTCACCGACAACTGCGACCCGGACAAGCCGGAGCGCGGCATCATGGGCTCCGAGCTGGGCACGGACGCGATCACGTCATGGCAGAGCGCGCTGTGCCGCACCGGCAGCCACCGGTTCACCTTCACGCAGGCCAGCGAGCAGCACGCCCGGGACATCGTCACCGCGCCGAGCGACTCCTCCGTGGGGCTCGCGCTCACCCAGGAGCCCGTCCGGCCCGTGGCGGGCGGTGCGCAGGTGGTGCACGCCCCGGTCGCGGTGAGCGGACTGACGATCGGCTTCGTCTGGATGTACGACCAGCAGACGCAGGCGGGCTTCCAGCAGCTGCCCCTGCGGGAGGTCAAGCTCAACCAGAGACTGCTGGCGAAGGTGCTCACCCAGTCCTACCCGAGCAGTCTCGTCCCGCCCGCCGAGCCGATTCCGCAGCACCTCGCCGGAAACCCGCGGTCCCTCGCGGTGGACCCCGAATTCCTCCGGCTCAACCCAGGGCTGGAGGCCCTGGCGGCGAACGAAAGGAACGCCCCCCTGGGCCTGGCCGTCCCCTCCGAGAATTCGGACTCGGCCCGCCGGCTCTGGGAATACGTTCTGGCGGACCGGGACGCACGGGAATTCATCGAAGGAAAAGCGGACCCCTCCGGTATGAAGGTCAACCCGGCCTACCGGGACGGGGTGGTCTCGGACGCGCTGGACTACTTCCCGAAGACGGACATCGCGCCCACCACCGTCCAGTGCAACGGCGACCCGGGCCACACGCTGGACCGCACCGGGCAGGACGTGGTCCCCTACGTCACCGACATGCACGAGGGGGCGGTGAAGATCCGCCGCGGTGACATCGGCACCGCCTACGAGTGCAGCGCCGGCCAGAACGTGGCGAAGATGTCGCCGCTGGGCCGCCCGCCGCTGACCGAGCAGCGCGCCTTCGGCATCGTCGACAACGCCTCCGCCGTCCGCTACCAGCTGGGCGCCGCCGCCCTGCCCAACGCCGACGGCGAGTACGTCAAGCCGACCACCGAGTCCCTGCTCAAGGCGGTGGCCGCGATGCCCGAGTCCGAGGCGGCCGGGATCAAGGAGACCGACTTCGCCAGGATGACGGACGGCGCCTACCCGCTGACGGCGGTGGTGTACGCGGCGGCCTCGCTCGACCAGGCCGAGGACGCGCGGCGGGACTACGCCGAGGTGATGCGCTACGCGGCCGGCGAGGGACAGGCGCAGGGCACCGCCAGGGGCGAACTGCCGCACGGCTACGCCCCGCTGCCCACCGCGCTGCGCCGGCAGGCCCAGCAGGCCGCCGACCGGCTGGAGCGGGGCGCGCCCGACGCCCCCGGGCCGCCGGACGCCCAGGCGCCGGGGCCGGGCGGCGGCCCGGACACCGGCAGCGGCGGCGCG
>NZ_JBHMCY010000130.1:0-8613 GCF_042430725.1 Streptomyces cinereospinus
CTACCCCGAAACGGCCCGGACGGTGAAGAAGCTGGTCGTCGAGGCCGGCAAGCAGGCTGCGAAGCCGGTGCAGTGGCGGGAAGGCTCCCGGCCCGGCAGCGGCCGCAGCGGCCTGAAGCGCATGTACTCCCGGTTCGTGGCGCTGCGGATCCGGCCAGCCGGACGCGAGATCCGCAAGAACGCCGACGGCCCGGAACTGCCCGTGCGCTGGCTGCTGGCCGAATGGCCCGCCACCGAGCCCGAACCCGTCCAGTTCTGGCTGTCCAACCTGCCCGCCGACACCCCGCTGTCCACCCTCGTGCGCACCGCGAAACTCCGCTGGCGCATCGAGCACGACTACCGCGAGATGAAACAGGCCCTGGGCCTGGCCCACTTCGAAGGCCGCACCTGGCGCGGCTGGCACCACCACGTCACCCTCGTCTCCGCAGCCCACGCCTTCTGCACCCTCCAGCGCATCACCCGGTCCCCAAAAGAGACGGCGCCGGCCTGAGCCTCTACCGGGTCACCCGCGAACTGCAGCGACTCCTCGCACTCTGGACCGGCGCCTGCCCCACCTGTCACCGCGACATACCCAAACTAATACCAACCTGACCAAGCCCTACTAGTGCTTGTCGCTTGTCACCCGTCCCGCACGCCTACCTCTTCCCGGGGTGTCGTGGGGGTCGGAAACGGCTTGTGAGCTGCAAGGCGACAAGCGACAAGACAAGGAAGGCGACAAGACAAGCGACAAGCCGCACGACAAGGCAGACGACAAGCAGGCACGGGCAGCCACCGCACAGCGCGGCGGCTGCCCGCCGCATTTCGAAAGGACCCCGTTGTGCACCCCGACACCCCGCACGAGAGCGCCCCCGACCCCATCCGCCCGTACCCGCGGCTGACGGATGCCGAGGCCACCGAAGAGGCCCGCCGGATCATCGCCGACGCCTACCGGCCCGTGCCGCACGTCCCGACCGCGTACCGCGACACCACCCCGCTGCCCGCCTACGGCAGCACCCCGCCCGTGCCCCAGCCGGACCACCGGATCGTGCCCGCGTGGGCCGCCGGGACCGCGGTCGTCGGCATCGGCGCCGGCGCCGGATGCGTCGGCATCGGGTGCGGCATCTGGCTCGCCTGCCAAGGATTCGCCGCCGTGACCCTGACCAGCGTCCTGTTCATCACCCTCCCCATTGCAGCCATCGCCGCGGTCGCCGCCGCTATCGGGTCGGCCGTCCGCTCGATCAAGGCCACCCACACCACGACGCACCACCACTACGCCGGCCCCGTCCGGCAGCAGAACAACGCCATCACCGCGCCCGCCTACGGGCTGATCGCCCGCAACCGCAACGAACTGCGCGGCTGACACGCCAAAGGCGGCCCCCCTCTCGCCAAAGAAACGGGGCCGCCCTTGTCTCCAGTCCTCAACAGACCTGTGGAGGTCTCCCAGCATGACCCAACCGACTGCCTTCCGGCGAGTGCCCGGCCGCCGGCCGCGCCTGCTCGACGTGTACTGCTGCCAGGGCGGCGCCGGCAAGGGCTACGACGACGCCGGGTTCGACGTGACCGGCGTCGACAAAGACCCCCAGCCCCGCTACCCCTTCCGGTTCATCCAGGCCGACGCCATCGCGTTCATCCTCGAGCACGGCGCGGAGTTCGACTTCATCCACGCCTCCCCGCCCTGCCAGCACGACAGCGAGTGCCAGCGCATCCAGTCCAACGACCATCCCGACCTGATCGCCCCCACCCGCACGGCACTGGAGACGGCCGGACGGCCGTGGGTCATGGAGAACGTACGGGGTGCGGTGCCCAAGCTCCGCGCCCCGGTGATGCTGTGCGGGCAGATGTTCCGGCTCGCCAACTACCGGCACCGGTTCTTCGAGACCGGCGGAGGCTTGACCCTCGCCCAGCCGGACCACCCCGCGCACCTGGTGCCGCAGGCGAAGATGGGCCGCCCTGTCCCGCCCGGGCACTACGGGCAGTTCGTCGGCAACTTCTCCGGCGTTCCCCTCGCCCGCCGGGTGCTGGGGGTGCCGTGGATGAACCGCGACGGCATCCGCGAGTGCATCCCCCCGGCCTACGCCGAGCACATCGGCCGCGCCGCCCTCGCCCAGCTCGCCCCCGCGTGGGAGGTGGCGGCATGAGCCCGCTTCCCAGCCTCGTGCACACCGCCCTGAGCCTGGCCGACGCCGGGGTGCCCGTGCTGCCCCTGCGGCAGGGCAAGGTCCCGTTCGGCAACTGCCCGACGTGCGCGGACAACGCGTGCGGCGGCCGGCCGAACATGAAACTCCCGGGCCCCTGCTACTGCCCCGGCGTGTGCCACGCCTGGGCCGCCGCCACCGCCGACCCGGCCGTCATCACCTCGCCTCCGTGGCGGGCGGCGTGGGATCGGGCGGTGTGCGTCGGCTACCACCCCGGCGGCGCCGGACTGACCGTCCTAGACCTGGACGACGCCGACGCCATCGCATGGGCCCGCACTGCCCTTCCCGCAACGCGGATCGTGGCGACGACGCGCGGGGAGCACTGGATCTACCGGGGCGTCATGACGTCCCGCAACGCGGTCCGGCCTGGGGTGGACGTCAAGTCGTCCATGTCCTACGCCCGCCACCTCGGGCCCGGCACCGGCCGCATGACCGACCTGCCCGACGCCGTGCGCACGCTGGTCAAGCCGCCCGCGGCCCGGCCGGCGTCGCGTGTCGTCAGCGTGCTGGCGGGGCGCGGGGGCGGGGAGTGCCCGCACCGCACACCCGCCTACCTGGAGCGCGGCGTTGCCATGGCGGTGCAGCGCATCACCGACGCCCGCGCCGCGGTGCACGCAACGGTTTATCGGACGTTCCTCGCCGTGCTGTCGACGCACGGCCGCTGCGGCTGCCTCACCGAAACGCACGTCGCCCGGCTGTTCACCGCCGCGCAGGCCAAGGGCGAAAGCCCGCGGCACTGCACCGACGCGTGGGCCAACGCCCTGACCACGTTGGGACTGTGACCGTGTCCGACGACGAGAAGAACCCCGCCCGCAAGGTCATCACCGACTACGCCCAATCGCACTTCCGGTACTTCCGCACCGTGGACGGGACCGTGTACGCGCAGCGCACCGGCCACCCGGTGGCCCGTCCGATCCGCTCCCAGGGCACGACCGGCAGTCACCGGCAGGAACTCATGGTCGGCCTCTTCCGTGACGGGGTCGGCGTCTTCAACGGAACCGCCCTCAAGGAGGCACTGGACTTGATCGAGGCACTCGCCCTCACCGAGAAGGTGCAGCCCACGCACATCCGTGTGGCCCCCGGTTTCGACGGGGCTACCTGGCTCGACCTCGGCCGGGACGACGGCCGCTCCGTCCGTATCCACCCCACCGGGTGGGACATCCGCATCCCCGACCCCGAAGAGGTGTGCTGGCGGCGCACCCAGCTCACCGGGGAACTCCCGGTGCCCGCTAAGGACACCAACGGCAAGGGCATCGACCTGCTGATGCGGCTGTGCAACTTCGCCGACGCCAAAACCGAGGCCCTGGCCATCGCGTGGCTGATCGGCTGCCTGGAGCCGTCCGTGCCCGTCCCCGCCCCGTTCCTCACCGGTCCGCAGGGCGCCGGCAAGTCCACCGGCGGGCGGATGCTCGTGCGGATCATCGAGGGCATGACCGGCGACCTGCGCCGCGCCCCCAAGGACGAAGAGAACATGATCACCGCTGTTGCGGCCGGATGGATCACCGCCCTGGACAACCTCTCCCACCTGCCCCCGGACCTGTCCGACCTGATGTGCTGCGTCATCACCGGAGCCGAGAGCATCAAGCGCGCCCTGTTCACCGACGGCGACGTGGTCCGCTCCCGCTACCGGCGCCCGATGCTGCTGACCGGTATCGACGTCGGTGTGATCCGCCCCGACCTCGCCGAACGGCTCCTCACCCTGCGCCTGGAACGCCCCCGGGTGCGGCGCACCGAGGCGGAGCTGTGGGCCGAGTACGCCGAGATCCTGCCCGTCGTCCTCGGCTCCCTGCTCGACCTGACCGTGAAGGT
Organism: Streptomyces cinereospinus; assembly: GCF_042430725.1. NCBI lineage: Bacteria > Bacillati > Actinomycetota > Actinomycetes > Kitasatosporales > Streptomycetaceae > Streptomyces > Streptomyces cinereospinus. The sequence goes on from NZ_JBHMCY010000130.1 coordinate 3,984, forward strand.
CCGCGCAGTGCAGGCCGAGACTCCTACCGATCTGCGGATGGCGGACTTTGCGCACCTGTGCGCGCAGCTCGACGCGGCCACCGGCTTCGGGACGCTGGAGGCGTACCGGGCCAGCCTGGACGACCTCAACGACGACGTCATTGAGGGGGACCTGCTGGCGCAGACGGTCCTCAAGCGCGCGGAGGAACTCGCCCCGGGTGAGGACGTGCGGATGACGTCGGCGGAGTGGCTGCATGCTCTGAGCACCCTCTACAGCGGCGAGGAATGCCGCCCGCTGCCCAAGGGGTGGCCCACCACCGGCAAGGTGCTCTCCGACCGGCTGCGGCGCATCCAGCCCACCCTCGCCGCGCGCGGCGTCCTGGTCGACTGGGGGCGCACCAGCGCCGCCCGCTACATCGAGATCACCCGCCAGGCCCCGCCCCCGCCGCCCGCACAGCAGACCGCCTTCTGACCGCCCCCCCCGGGCGAGCGGACAAGCAAGAGGAGCACGCCCCGCCCGGGGAGGTGCTCCTCTTGCCGTTCGGCGCGACAGCGCCCTGCAAAGGTCGCGCCGCGAAGCGGCCCGTTCTTCAAGCCCTGAGCGGCGTAAAGACCACAGAACCACCCCTTCTTTTTCCTAAGTAGGGAAGACCTGCGTCACTGCGTCACCACAGGCCCGACACACGGCCGATGGCCTGCGGCGACAGCCGATGACGCAGACGGCGAAACCTGCGTCATCCCCCGTCACCAGCGTCACCCCATGACGAGCACCCGCGTCATCCGTGACGCAGAGCCCGCACCGCTGCGTCACAAGAACCCGCAGGTCAGACGCCTGATTGACGCACGTGACGCGATGACGCAGAAATCCCCGCTTCGGACAGCACAGGCCACCCCGCCCCTAGGAGATCTCGCGTGAGCATCGCCAGCGTGGAAATCGTCCGACCGGCTGAGGCCAGGGATCTGGCCCCCGTTCTCCTGACCGTCGAAGAGGCTGCCCGATGCCTCCGCATCGGCCGCACTACCTGCTACGCCCTCATCCGCACCGGAGAGCTGGAGTCCCTGACCATCGGCGGACTCCGCCGTGTCCCTGCGGACGCCCCGGCCGCCTATCTCGCCCGGCGCCGGGCCGAGCAGCAGGCCGCCTGACCAAGCCCACTTGGAGCGCCGCCCCGCACGCAGGGCGGCGCTCCTGTCTGACCACCTCGCACCCACCGGAGGACTGCCAATGGCAGAAGAGAAGCGCACCCGTCGGGCCAACGGTGAATCGGCCATCTATCTAGGCAAGGACGGACGGTGGCACGCCCGTGTGCCCATGGGCTACAAGGACGACGGAACGCCCTACCGCCGACATCTCACGCGCCCCACGCGCAAAGACCTGGTGGACGAGGTCCGACGCCTGGAAAAGCAGCGGGACGAAGGTTCCGCGCGCCAGCCCGGCAAGCCGTGGACAGTGGCGAAGTGGCTTGAGCACTGGGTCGAGAACATCGCCCGGCCCGTCGTAAGCGAGAACACGTACGACGGGTACGAGGTGGCAGTCCGTGTGTACCTGGTGCCGGGCATCGGCCGGCACCGCATCGACCGCCTGGAGCCCGAACACCTGGAGAGCCTTTACCGCCGGATGCAGAGCGCTGGCAGCAAGGCCGGCACCGCCCACCAGGCTCACCGGACGGCCCGCACGGCTCTGGGGGAGGCGGTGCGGCGTGGCCACGCAGCGAAGAACGCTGCTGCGCTCGCGAAGCCTCCCCGGATGGAAGAGGACGAGACGGAGGTGGAGCCCTACTCGGTCGATGAGGTTCAGCGTCTCCTGCTCGCAGTGAACAAGCGCCGGAACAGCGCCCGCTGGATGCTGGCCCTGGCGCTCGGGCTGCGACAGGGCGAGACGCTCGGACTGCGGTGGTCTGACGTGGACTTGGACAACGAGTACTTGAAGCTGCGCCGGAACCGGTTGCGCCCGAAGTACGAGCACGGGTGCGGTGAGACGGCGCCGTGCGGCCGGAAGGCCGGCTACTGCCCGGCACGGGTGCAGGTGCGCCGTGAGACGAAGAACACAAAGTCACGGGCCGGGCGTCGCGCCGTGCCGCTCCCGGGCCCGCTGGTCGTGATGATCCGCGCTCACAAGGAGGTGCAGGCCGGGGAGCGCGCGGCGGCCGGGAACCTGTGGACCGAGTCGGAGTACGTGTTCACCAAGCCGTTGGGCGGGCCGCTCAGCCCGAACACGGACTACCACGACTGGAAGCGGCTGCTGGAAGACGCCGGCGTGCGGGATGGGCGTCTGCATGACGCGCGGCACACCGCGGGCACCGTGCTGATGCTGCTCGGGGTCCCGGACCGGGTCATCGACCAGATCATGGGGTGGGAGCCGGGAGGCGCCGCCCGGATGCGGGCGCGGTACCTGCACGTGACCGATCCCATGCTCAAGGAAGCGGCCCGGAAGATCGAGCGCGCCATCTGGGGAGCGCCGGAAAATCCCGCTGTGGACAAAGACCAGGACAACGAGGCGTAGGGACAACGCCGAAGGGCCCCACCTCGCGGTGGGGCCCTTCGACATCGTACCCGGTGAGGCACTGGCGGAGGATACGAGATTCGAACTCGTGAGGGGTTGCCCCCAACACGCTTTCCAAGCGTGCGCCCTAGGCCTCTAGGCGAATCCTCCGCCGGAAACATTACATGACCGAGAGCAGTGCTCGCGAACTCGTTCCCGCACCTCAGCATCGGGTAGGCTGTGCGAAGCCCCTCACGCGGCGCTATCTGACTGAACTCCCCCAGGGCCGGAAGGCAGCAAGGGTAGGTCGGCTCTGGCGGGTGCGTGGGGGGCGCTTGCGTTCGCGCGGGGCCCAAGATCCCCCCGGGCCGCCCGGGATTCGGGGCGGGGCCTGTTGTCGGTGGGCGCCTATAACCTCGTAGGCGTGTCGTCTCTCGCGCTCTACCGCCGCTACCGCCCGGAGTCCTTCGCCGAGGTCATCGGGCAGGAGCATGTCACCGACCCGCTGCAGCAGGCGCTGCGGAACAACCGGGTCAATCACGCGTACCTGTTCAGCGGTCCGCGTGGGTGCGGGAAGACCACCAGCGCACGCATCCTGGCCCGGTGCCTGAACTGCGAGCAGGGCCCGACGCCGACTCCCTGCGGAGAGTGCCAGTCCTGCCGCGACCTCGCGCGCAACGGCCCCGGCTCGATCGACGTCATCGAGATCGACGCCGCTTCGCACGGTGGTGTGGACGACGCCCGTGAGCTGCGGGAGAAGGCCTTCTTCGGCCCGGCGAGCAGCCGGTACAAGATCTACATCATCGACGAGGCCCACATGGTCACGTCGGCCGGTTTCAACGCGCTCCTCAAGGTCGTCGAGGAGCCGCCGGAGCACCTGAAGTTCATCTTCGCCACCACCGAGCCCGAGAAGGTCATCGGGACGATCCGGTCGCGTACCCATCACTACCCGTTCCGGCTGGTGCCGCCCGGGACGCTGCGGGACTACCTCGCCGAGGTGTGCCAGAAGGAGGACATCCCCGTCGACGACGGCGTCCTGCCGCTCGTCGTGCGGTCCGGCGCCGGATCCGTGCGTGACTCCATGTCCGTCATGGACCAGCTGCTCGCGGGCGCCGGCGCGGACGGTGTGACGTACGCCATGGCCACCTCCCTGCTGGGCTACACCGACGGGTCGCTGCTCGACTCCGTCGTCGAGGCGTTCGCCACCGGGGACGGGGCCGCCGCCTTCGAGGTCGTGGACCGCGTGATCGAGGGCGGCAACGATCCCCGGCGGTTCGTCGCCGACCTGCTGGAGCGGCTGCGGGACCTCGTGATCCTCGCGGCGGTGCCGGACGCCGTGGAGAAGGGGCTTATCGACGCCCCCGCCGACGTGCTGGAGCGGATGCAGGCCCAGGCCGGCACCTTCGGCCCCGCCGAGCTGAGCCGCGCCGCCGACCTCGTCAACGAAGGCCTGACCGAGATGCGCGGCGCCACCTCGCCGCGCCTCCAGCTGGAGCTGATCTGCGCGCGCGTGCTGCTGCCGGCCGCGTACGGCGACGAGCGGTCCGTGATGGCCCGCCTCGACCGGCTGGAGCGCGGCGTGCACTTCTCCCCGGGGGCCGGTACGCCCGCCATGGGGTACGTGCCGGGCCCCGGCGCGCACGCCGACACCCCCGCGGGCACGGCCCTTCCGCCGGGAGGCGGGGCCGCGGCGGCCAGGGCTGCCGTGCGGGGCGCTCACGGTGGTGGCGGCGGTGCCTTCGAGGCGACGGGTGCCGCCATGTCCGGAGCCCACGGGGCCCCCGGAGCCCACGGAGCCCACGGGGCACGTGGGGCCGCCGGAGGCTCGGTAGCGGCCGGTGGTGCCCATGGTGCCGCCGGTGCTCAGGGCGCGGTCCCCGGTGCACCGGCGGTGCAGGGCGCCCCCGGCCACCCCGGCGCGTCCAGCCACCCCGGCGCGCCCACCGGCCCGAACGCCCCCCTCCCGCCCGGCGACCAGCAGAACGACGTACGCCCCGCCCCGCACGGCGCTCCCACGCCGCCTCCCGGCGCGGGCGAACCCACCCAGCAGCCCCCCACGGCCCCCGCGCCGACACCGACGGCCTCCCAGGCCCCCGCCCCGGCCGCCGCCGCCCCCGGCGCCTGGCCCACCGCGGCCCCCGCCGGTTCGGGGGCCGCCGGCCGGCGGCC
>NZ_JBHMCY010000131.1:0-8558 GCF_042430725.1 Streptomyces cinereospinus
CGACATCCACGGCCCTGCCGTCGACAATGAGGGCCAGACGGCCGGAGAGATTGGCGATACGCACGATGAGTCTCCCGTAGGGGAAGGGGGCGGTACACCCGGAGCCGCGTCGGCGGGTGCCGCTCGGTTCGACGACGAGGGCGCGGGGGTCGGCCGTCAGCGACAACGGGACCCTTGCTCCCTCATCAGCAATTCAGCATGATGATTACCTTGATGTTGCGCTGGCATGAACCGCAGCGTCAAGAGGTGCAAGCAAAATGAACATGATGAATATGAAGATCATAGGATCGATGACCACGATGACCTCGGAGGAGCTCCCTTGACTGCCACCTCGGAACCGACCGCACGGCCGCGGCGGCCGCGACACCCGGACAGCGACGGCACCCCGCGCGGCTCGTCCGCCGGCCGCGCGGAGCGGGCGGCGCAGCGCGTCACCGAGTTGATCGAGAGCGTGCCCCCCGGCTCCCGGCTGGGCACGAAGGAGGAGCTGCGCACGCTCTGCGAGGTGTCCGTGGGGACGTTCAACGAGGCGCTGCGGCTGCTCCAGGCCAGAGGCCTGGTCACCGTCAAGCCCGGACCCGGCGGCGGGATGTTCAGCGCGGAGCAGTCCCCGATGGTCCGCCTCGGCAACTCCGTCCTCGCCCTGGACGCCCGGCAGAACGACGTGGCCGACGCGGTGCGCATCCGCGACGCCCTCGACCCGCTGCTCATCGAGGACGCGCTCTGGCACGCCTCGCCCGCCGACATCGCGGGGCTGCGCCGGCACATCACCGCGATGGAGCACGCCGTGACCGCCGCCGACCCCGTCGCGTTCGTCCACGCCAACTGGCGGCTGCACGCCGCCATCGCCTCGATCAGCCCGAACGCCCTGCTCAGCTCGCTCTACACGCACCTGCTCGACCTGATCGAGGGGCACACGCTCTCCGTGCTGCCGGCCAGCGAGCAGCCGCTCGGCGAGTACATCGCGCACCGCCACGCGCTGCACCGCGACCTCGTCGACGCCCTGGACCGGCGCGACCGCGACGAGGCACTGCGGCTCATCAGCGAGCACAACACCACCCTGGCCGCCGACGAGGACCCCGCCGCACGTCGCTGACCAGCGGTTCAGGGGCCCTCGTCGGCCCGCCCGACACCGCGGGGCGCGTCCTCGCGTTCGATCCGTCCGTGTCGAAGGCATTGACATCCGTCGTCGCCGCCCCTCAGCATCACTGCCAGTTCACGGCAGCGCACGACCGCGGCCGGTGGCCGCGTCCACCGGAAGCCCGCACTCGCCGCGCCACCGTGGCCATGCCGTAGGCGACGCCCAGCGACGCTTCGCCGACGGCGCGCGCCGCCCACGCACCGCTCCCCCCACAGCGGCCGGGGCATGACTTCGCGAGTACGGCAGCAGCGCCCGCCACGCGGCCCGCCACCCCGGCGGCACGCCGTCGACCGCCGACGGGTCCCCCGTCCGCCGGAACCGCCGTCCCCTCGCGGACCGCCCCGCGTACCGGATGCGCACCCCCCCGCTCAGCACCGCTTGAGGAGTACGGACATGAACGCAGCAATTGGCATGCCCAAATCAAGGCCCCACCCCTGGACCGCCACGGCCCTCGGCCTGGTCATCCTGTGCATCGAGGGCTACGACCTCTTCGTCCTGGGCGCCGTCGGCCCCTCGCTCCTCGCGCATCCCGAGTGGGACGTCACCAAGTCCACGCTGGGGCTGCTGGGCAGTCTCACCGCGCTGGGCATGCCCGTCGGCTCCATCGCCGCCGGATGGACGGGGGACCTCTGGGGCCGCCGCCTGCCCATGGTGATCGGCCTCGCCTGGCTGTCCGTCTGGATGCTGGCGAGCGCGGCGGCGGGCAGCCTCGAAGTCTTCGCCGCCACCCGGTTCTTCACCGGCATGGGCCTGGGCGCGCTGATCCCGCTGGTCACCGCCTTCGTGAGCGAGTCCGCCGCGCCCGCCCGGCGCTCGCTCCAGGTGGGCACCGCGCTGACCGGCGTGGCCATCGGCGGCATCGTCACCGGCGTCCTCGGCCGGGCCCTGCTGCCCGCGACGGACTTCCGCACGCTCTTCCTGTTCGGCGTCCTGCCGCTCGTCCTTGTTCCCCTGGTCTGGCGTGTGGTCCCGGCCCGTGCCCTGGACGCCGTCCCCGAGGGCACCGCCGAGGAGGCACCGGCACCGGCCGCCGAGAAGGCACCGTCGGCCAACCGTCTCGGCCGCCTCCTCGCCCCGGAGCACCGCAGGGCCACGCTGCTGTTCTGGGCCGCCACCTTCACCGGTCTGGTCCTCGTCTACGGGGCCAGCACCTGGCTGCCGACGCTCATGGTGGACGCGGGGTACGACCTCAGCTCGTCCCTGGAGTTCTCCATCGCCTTCAACGCCGGAGCGGTCGTCGGGACCATCGGCGTGGCGCTCCTCGCCGACTGGGGCTTCCTCAAGGCGGTCACCGTGGCGAGCTTCCTCATGGCCGCCGTCGCCATGATCACGCTCAGTACGCCGCAGCCCCGGCCCGTGCTGCTGATCGCCTCCGCCGCGGCCGGCCTCGGCTCCCTCGGCACCCAGAGCCTCGTCAACATCTTCGTCGCCCGTTACTACCCGGCCCACCTGCGCGGCACCGGCCTCGGCTTCAGCCTCGGCATCGGGCGGGTGGGCGCGATCGTCGGACCGAGCTACCTGGCCGTGGTCACCGTCCTGATCGCCTCCCCCAAGGCGGGCTTCTACGCCTTCGTCGTCCCCGCCGTGCTCGGCGCGGGCCTGGCCGCGATGTTCCGCACGGTCCGGCGCGAACCCGGGCCGCGCCCGGTGACGCAGGCCGAGGCGCCGCTCGCGGGGTAGCCGTCCCGGCCCCGGCGCGGGCCGTCCGCCCCGCGCGTCCCCGCCCGGCCACACCCTTCGGTCACCGGGCGGGGACGTCGTCAGCCACGGAACACCGGACAGGACCTGGCCTAGTGCCGCGGCGGGCAACGTTCGTACCGTCGCGACGCCCGGCACGGGCGAACGTTGCCCGCCGCGGCACTAGGATCGAAGGGAAGGCACTCGGGGGGTCCCGCTCCGCGCAGAGAGGACCTGGGATGAGTCCCCTGCACAGTCACGGCCGTGCGGACAGCTCGCCGGAACCGGCCGCCGTCCTGGTGGACGCGGGCGGTGCGGTGGCGGCGCTCTCCCGGGCGGCCGCGGAGCTTTTGGGCCAGGAGGCGGACGCACTCCGCGGGCGTCCGCTGCGCGACCTGCTCCCCGGCCTGTCCGTCGACCTGCTCACCCGCTCGGGGACCGCACGGCTGCGGCAGGCGTCGGGGGCATCGGTCCCGGTGCGCTTCCGCGTGACGCACCTGCCCGGGTCGCCGTACCGCCTCGTCCTGCTCACCGCCGCGAGCGCCGCGGACGAGGCCGAACTGAGCGCCGCCCTCTTCCGCGCCCTGCTCACGCAGGACCGCATCGGCTTCGTCGTACGGGACACGGACCTGCGCGTCCTGGCGGTGAACGAGGTTCCCACCATGCCCCTGCTGCCGGACGGCAGCCTGCTGGGCACCGTCATGGAGCCCGCCGACGTGGCCACGGCGGAGGCCCGGCTGCGCGAGGTGCTGCGCACCGGCGTACCGGCGGTGGCGCAGGAACAGCATGTGCGGTCCCTGACGCAGCCCACCCGGGAATGGTCGTTCTCCGTGTCGGTGCTCCGGCTGGAGGACCCGGGCGGCCGTCCGACCGGCGTCGCCGTGCTGCTCACCGACGCCACGGAGCAGTGGCTGGCCGCGCAGCGGCTCCGGCTGCGCCATCAGGCCGCCGTCAGCGTCGGGCACTCCCTGGACGTGCGGCAGACCGCGCAGGAACTCGCCGACCTGCTCGTTCCCGCGTTCGGCTCGGTGGGCGCGGTCGACCTCTCCGAAGCGGTGCTGGAGGGCGACGAGCCGTCCCGGATCCTCGGCGCCGGCAATCTCCACCTGCGCCGTGCCGCCGTGCGGTCGTCCGGGGGCGACTGGCCGAACATGCTGCTCAAGCCGGGCGCGCCGATTCCGTCCTTCCCGGACACGCCCGGGCTCCGAGCGGTCCAGGGAGGACGCACGGTCGTCGTCGACCGGGCCGGAGTGGATGACGTCCTGCGCGATCCGTCGCTGGTCCCTCTGTTCGTCCCCAAGGGCGCCCGGTCCCTGGTGCTGTCGCCGATGGTGGCGCGCGGCATGCTCCTCGGCATCATCGCCCTGTGGCGGACGGAGGAGGCCGACCCCTTCACCGAGCAGGACGCGGAACTGCTGTCCGAGATCGCCGCCCACGCCGCGCTGAGCGTGGACAACAGCCGCCGCTACACCCGCGAGCACCGGGCCGCCGTGACCCTGCAACGGCGGCTGCTGCCCCGTGGCCCGCTGCTGACGACGGCGGTGGAGACGGCCGGGACGTACCAGCCCGCGGGGGGCGGTGCGGAGATCGGCGGGGACTGGTTCGACGCGATCGCGCTGCCCTCGCTGCGGGTCGCGATGGTCGTCGGCGACGTGGTCGGCCACGGCCTGCACGCCTCGGCCACCATGGGACGCCTGCGCACGGCGGTGCAGACGCTGGCGGACCTCGAACTGCCGCCCGACGAACTCCTCACGCACCTCGACGACCTCGTGGCGCGACTGTCCGGCGAAGCCGATCCGGAGCACGGCGACATCGTCGGCGGAACCTGTCTGTTCGCCCTGTACGACCCGGTGTCGGAGCAGTGCACCCTCGCCAGCGCCGGGCATCCGCCGCCGATCGTGGTGAGCGCGGAGGGCACGGCGCGGCCCGTGCGTCTGCACCCGGGGCCTCCCCTCGGCACGGGAGGGCACCCGTTCGAGACGACCACCGTCCATCTGGAACCGGGCAGCATGCTGGCCCTGTTCACGGACGGCATGCTCGACGGCGGTACGTCGGCCGACGTGGACGCCGCGCTGGAGAGCCTGGCCGGGAAGCTGGCGGCCTGTCACGCCTCCGGGCAGCCCCTGGACGAAGCCGCGCGCAGCCTCGTCTCCGGACGGGCCGCCGCGGTCGACGACACCGCCCTGCTGCTCGCCCGCACCCGCCGGCTCGAGCCGGCCGACGTCGCCGAGTGGACCTTCCCGGCCGACCTCTCCGCGGTCGGCGACGCCAGGGCGGCGGCGCTGGGCCGGCTCGCCCAGTGGGGCCTGGACGACCTGGCGTTCACCACCGAACTGATCGTCAGCGAACTGGTCACGAACGCGATGCGCTACGCCGGCGGGCCCGTGGGGCTGCGGCTGATCCGCGACACGGTGCTCATCTGCGAAGTCAGCGACCCCAGCAGCACCCAGCCGCGGCTGCGCCGCGCCCGCGCGACCGACGAGGGCGGCCGGGGCCTGTTCCTCGTGGCCCAGCTGAGCCTGCGCTGGGGCAGCCGCTACACGGGCACCGGCAAGACGATCTGGACCGAGCAGGAGCTGACCGACTCGGTGTCCTACACGTAGACGGAAGTTGTGGGATGTTGAGTTGTGTTGAGCGACTCCGTTGATAGTTGTTCCATGCTAGGTTCCCTCCCACCTGCCCGGGTCTGACCCTCCGGCCAGGGCCGCGGGCCCCCGCCCGTGTGCGAGCCGCTCTTCCCGTACCACCCCCCGGGAGTCGCGACGGCCGCCCGCCTCGCCGCGCCCGGGATCCCGCACGCCGTCACGCCCTGGAGGAAGTTGATGCGACGCATCATCGCCTGCCTGGCGGTCTGGCTGACCATGGCCGGAGGCCTGCTCTTCACTGGCACCGCCTCCGCTGTTGTCATGCCCAAGACACCGCCCCTCAGTACGCCGTGGACCGACCAGGTGTCCACCGCCAATCCGCTGCCGGAGTACCCGCGACCGCAGATGACGCGGCCGGACTGGCAGTCGCTCAACGGGGAGTGGGAGTTCCTCAACCCGCAGACCGACAGTGCGGGCGACGTCAACCGCAACGCGGCCCCGCCGCTCGGCCAGACGCTGCCCGAACGCATCCTCGTGCCCTACCCGGTGGAGTCGGCGCTGTCCGGCATCATGCGCAACGACAACCGGGACCTGATGTTCTACAAGCGCTCCTTCACCGTCCCGCAGAGCTGGAACGGCAGACGGGTGCAACTGCACTTCGGCGCCGTCGACTACGAGGCCACCGTCTGGGTCAACGGCACCCAAGTGACCACCCACCGGGGCGGCTACGACCGCTTCGAGGCCGACATCACCCCGCACCTCAACGGCGGTACCAACGAACTGGTCGTCCGCGTCTACGACCCGACCGACGCGCGCGGCGAGAAGCAGCCGGTCGGCAAGCAGGTCAACAACCCCGGCGGCATCTTCTACACGCCCACCTCGGGCATCTGGCAGACCGTCTGGCTGGAACCCACCCCCGCGTCCTCGATCTACTCCGTGGACATCACGCCGAACCTGTCGAACAACACCGCCCGGGTCCGGGTCTTCACCCGCGGCGACGTCGGCGGCCACACCGTGCTGGCCGAGGCGATGTCCGGCTCCCAGGTGGCGGGCCAGGCCACCGGCGGCTTCACCGAGTTCTCCGTCCCGGTGCCCAACGCCCGCCGCTGGTCGCCCGACGACCCCTTCCTGTACGACCTCCGGGTCACCCTGCGCAACGCCTCCGGTGCCGCCGTCGACCGGGTCACCAGCTACTTCGGCATGCGCGAGGTCGGCAAGAGGACGCTCAACGGGGTCATGCGCCCCACCCTCAACGGGGAGTTCGTCTTCCAGATAGGCACCCTGGACCAGGGCTACTGGCCGGACGGCCTCTACACCGCGCCCACCGACGCAGCCCTCGCCTACGACCTGCAGAAGCACAAGGACCTGGGCTTCAACATGGTGCGCAAGCACATCAAGGTGGAGCCCGCCCGCTGGTACTACCACGCCGACCGGCTCGGCCTGCTGGTGTGGCAGGACATCCCGTCCACCCCGGCGTTCGACCACAGCCGCACCCCGGCGCAGACCGCGCAACTGGAGACCGAGGCCCGCGAGATCATCGACGAGCACCGCTTCTCCCCCGCCGTCGTCACCTACGTGCCGTTCAACGAGGGCTGGGGCGAGTGGGACCTTGCCGCCACCCGGCGCGTCACCACCGACCTGGAGAACTACGACCCGTCCCGCCTGATGAACCCGCACAGCGGCTACAACTGCTGTGACTCCAGGGGCGACCCGGGCACCGGCGACATCGTCGACTGGCACGTCTACACCGGACCCGACGCGCCCCGCCCGTCCGGCACCCGGGTCTCCGTCCTCGGCGAGTTCGGCGGCATCGGACTGCGCACGCCCGGCCACGAGTACAGCCCCGACGGACAGTTCTTCGCCTACGAGCAGGTCTCCAGCCGCGAGCAGCTCAACGACCGCTACACCGGCATGGTCCGCGACGTGCAGCACCTCATGACCACCAAGGGCCTGTCCGCGTACGTCTACACCGAGATCACCGACGTCGAGGGCGAGTACAACGGGCTCATGACCTACGACCGCCGGGTGCAGAAGGTCGACACCGGCCGGCTGCGCCAGGCGCACGGCACCCTCATCGCCGCGTCGCGCAACCTCAACGCCGCCGTCCCGCTCACCCTCGGACACGTCCGGTCGTTCAGGGTGACCACCCCCGGTCACACCGACCGCTACCTGCGGCACGCCGACTCGGTGGCCCGCACCGACGTGCTGAGCACCGCCTCCGGCGACGGCGCCCGCCAGGACGCCTCCTACCGGACGGTGACCGGACTGGCCGACCCGCGCTGCCACTCGTTCGAGTCGGTCAACTACCCCGGCCGCTACCTGCGGCACGCCGACGGCCGCGTCCGCCTCGACGCGGACACGGGCGGCTCGTTCGCCGCGGACGCCACCTGGTGCAGCCGGCCCGGCCTCGCCGCGGGCGGCACTTCGTTCGAGTCGCTGAACCACCCCGGGCACTACCTGCGGCATCACGCGGACACCGTGTACCTGGCCCGCAGCGGCGGCCCGAACGCCTGGGACACCGCCACGTCCTTCGCCGCCGACGCCACGTGGAACCTCGGCGAGCCCGCGCTGTGGCGCAGCTCCGCGCTGCTCCCCACCGGCGTACGGCAGTCGCTGCGGGTCACCACCTGGGGCCACACCAACCGGTACCTGCGGCACGCCGACAGCCTCGCCCACACCGAGGTCGTCGACGCGGGCAGCAGCGCCCTGCTCAAGCAGGACGCCACGTACACCGTACGGCGCGGCCTCGCCGACTCGTCCTGCTACTCGTTCGAGTCGGTGAATCAACCCGGCCAGTTCCTGCGGCACGCCGACAGCCGGGTGCGCAACGCACCCGACGACGGCTCGGCGCTGTTCCGTCAGGACGCCACGTTCTGCGCCCGGCCGGGGATCGGCGGCACGGGCGTCACCTTCGAGTCGATCAACGTGCCGGGGTCCTACCTCCGGCACCACGCGTCGCAGGTGTCCATCGCCTCCGGCGCCGGCAGCGGTGACGTCTTCGACCGTCCGCAGACGCTCACCGCCGACAGCAGCTGGGCGCTCGCGGCACCCTGGGCGCCCTGACCTGACGTGCCCGCTCCCCTCGGGGGGGCGGGCATGCTCAGACGCGGACCAGGCCGCCGTCGGCGACGATCGTCTGGCCGGTCACGAAGGAG
>NZ_JBHMCY010000132.1:0-8337 GCF_042430725.1 Streptomyces cinereospinus
CGCGGCGGCGCGCGCACCGGCGGCGGTGGCCGGCGGACCCGGCCGGGCGGCGGGCGCCTCGTCGCGGGCCTGGCAGGCGGCGGCCGCGGCGAGCAGAGCCGTCAGGGCCAGGGCCACCTGTCGTCTGCGTGCGATGCGTACGATCATCAGCTCACCCCAGTGCGGTTGTATATACACACAAATAGGTACGAACCTGAACGCGGCCGCAAACGGCCCCGGGGGCCCCTTTAACCCGTCCGCGCCGCAACGGCGGGTGAGGCGGACCGTTCGTCGGACCGTTCGCCGACGCGTTCGACCGTCCGTCGCACCGCCGTGCGCGCCCCCTGTCCCCGCGGCACACCCTGCGATGCCATACGGCCATGACGGCCGGAACCACCATCACCGACGGGACGACCGCCGAGCACGAACTCGCCGCGCTCCAGCGGGAGCACGGCCGACCGCTCTTCGCACTGCTGCTCAGGCTCTGCGACGGCGACCGGCAGCGCGCCGAGGACCTGGTCCAGGAGACCCTCGTGCGCGCCTGGCAGCATCCCGAGGCGCTGCGCGCCGACGCCTTCGAGTCCGTCCGGCCCTGGCTGCTGACCGTGGGGCGGCGGCTCGCCATCGACGCCCGGCGGGCCCGCCAGGCCCGCCCGCCCGAGGTCGGCGACGCGGCCCTGGAGAACGCGCGGGTGTGCGCCGACCACGCCGAGCGGTCGGCCGCCACCGTCGACGTGCGCGAGGCTGTGAAGACACTCACGCCGGAGCACCGTGAAGTCCTGGTGCTGGTGTATTTCCAGGGGGCGAGTGTGGCGGAAGCCGCGCAGGCCCTGGGCATCCCGCCCGGTACCGTGAAGTCCCGCGCGTACTACGCGCTGCGCGCCCTGCGCCGGGTGCTTCCGGGATACGCGGCCGACCTGCGGTGAAACCGGGAGCCGAGTCAAGCCTCCGTAAAGCGCCTTGCTGAGGACCCCGGTTGGGTAATCGGCTGTCCTCATCCGTGGTCCGGACGGGGAAGCCGGGGTCGGGCGACGCGCACCACCGGAGGAAGGCAGGAAGGGATGCAGCACAGAGGTCAACAGAGTACGGACGGCACGGGCGGCGGTGAACTCACCGTCCCCATGGCCTGGCTGTACGCCGAGTACATCGCCGACGAACTGCTGCGGACCGGCGACCTGATGCCGCCGACGTCCTTCGAGTTCCGCGCCGGGCGGGACGCCCTGGCACTGACGATCTTCCTGTCCGACACCGACGGCGAGCTCTCCGGCATCCGGGTCGTCTCCCAGCTGGAGATCTGGCTGTCGCTGACGGCGTACGACCAGCCGTGGCAGGACTGGGTGGGCGAGCGGCTGGCGCAGGTGGCCGCCGAGGCGGTGCGGGCCGGCGGGCCCGCGCCCGACCTGGAGCTGGCGGAGGCGGCCTGGCGCTGGCTGTGCGAGACCGAGCTGCTCGCGCCCGACCTGGACGCCGTGCCGGGCGGCGCCCCGCCGGTCGGCGAGGACGACGGGCCGAAGGTGTGGACCCCGGCGTGGCAGCTGGGGCTGCCGCTGGGGCACCTGGCCATCCACCTGTTCTGAACCTTTCCGGGATCCGGCCGGAATGCGACCAATCCCCGGGGCGGACCGCTCCGAATTCCCTGGTTGGGATTCCTCGGCGCCCTTGAGTGATTCCGCCGCCTGGTCCGTACCGGTGGGTGCACGGAGTAACCCCACCCGCACCCAACGGCACGAGGATTCGGCATGAGGTCCCTGGAGAGGCATCGCGACGTCGGCGCGTACGCGCTCGGCGTGCTGGACGAGGCGGAGGCCTTCCGCTTCGAGGACCACCTCATGGAGTGCCCTCGGTGCGCCGTGCAGGTGACGGCGTTCGGGCCCACCGCCCGCCAGCTGATGCTCTACCGGCGGGCCACCCCGCGCGCGGTACAGCCGCTGGCCGGGCCCGGCCCGCGGCTGCTGGACAGGCTGCTCGGCGAGGTCGCCGCGCGCCGCCGGTCCGGCCGCCGGCTGCGGCTGGCCGCCGTGGCCGCCGCGGTGGTGTGCGCCCTGGCCGGGGCGGCGATCGCGGCCGTGGCCGAACGCGGGGACCGGGCCGTGATGGTGTCGGCGACCGACGAGCGCTCGGGCGTGTGGGCGCGGGTCACGACCGAGGACGTGCCCTGGGGCGGCAAGGTGGTGCTGGAGGTCAAGGACGCGGCCGGGCCCCGGGCCTGCCGGCTGGTGGTGATCGGCGGCGACGGCTCGGAGGAGACGGCGGCCAACTGGACCGTGCCGCGGCACGACGCCCGCTCCCACACCCTGCGGGGCGCCACCGCCCTGCACCCCGACCAGATCGACCGCTACGAGGTGCGGACGACGGCCGGGCAGCGGCTGGTGACGCTGGACCCCTCCTAGCCAGGGCGTGCCATCCCGGGGGCGCGGGCTTTCGCCGTCGGCGGATACTCGCCGGGCGGGGGGCGGGCGGCGGTGTGAGACTGCTGAACGACGCGAGCCGACCGCGGCCGCGGTCCCGGCGAGGGGAGACGAGGTGACGACGGCGGACTCCGGCGAGGGCCGGCTGGAGGAGTTCCTCGCCGACCCGGACAACGCGGCGGTGGAGCTGTCCACCGCGGCGGCCCGCTGCTCCAAGGCGCTCGGCCTGCAGCACTCCGTGGTCTACCTCGCCGACCTCCAGCAGCGCCAGCTGATCCCGCTGACCGACGTCGCCTCCTCGCTGCCGGTCGACGACTCCCTCGCGGGCTGGAGCTACCGCACCCAGTCCTTGCAGGTGGAGCAGTCCGAGACCGGCGGCATGACGGCGTGGCTGCCGCTGCTGGACGGCGCGGAGCGGCTCGGCGTGCTCGCGGTGCACTGCCCGGTGCTCAGCCCCGTCTCCCTGCGCCGCAGCCGGGCCCTCGCCACGCTGCTGGCGATGATGATCACCTCCAAGCGGGCGTACACGGAGTCCTTCGTGCGGCGGACCCGCACCGCACCCATGCAGCTGCCCGCCGAGATGCTGCGCGCCTTTCTGCCGCCGCGCACGATCGGCACCGCGCACGTCGTCTCCACCGCCGTCCTGGAGCCCGCCTACGAGCTCGGCGGCGACGCCTTCGACCACGCCCTCACCGAGACGACCCTGCACGCCGCGGTCCTCGACGCCATGGGCCACAACCTGGCGTCGGGGCTGACGACGGCCGTGGCCCTGGCCGCCTGCCGCAACGCCCGGCGCACCGGCGCCGATCTGCCGGAGCTGACGCAGAGCGTGGACGACACGCTCACCCAGTGGCTGCCGGACCAGTTCTGCACCGGCGTGCTCGCCCAGCTGGACCTGGCGAGCGGCATGCTGCGCTGGACCAACTGCGGGCACCCGGCACCACTGCTGATCCGGGACCAGCGGCTGCTCGTCGACGCGATGGAGCGGGAGGCCGATCCGCCGCTGGGCCTGCCTGCGATGCTGGCCGCGCGGTCCCGGCAGGAGCACGAGATCGCGCTCCAGCCCGGGGACCGGGTGCTGCTCTACACCGACGGGGTCACCGAGGCGCGGACCCGGGACGGCGACCTGTTCGGCCTGGAACGTTTCGCCGACTACGTCATCCGGGCCACCGCCGCGGGTGAGCTGGCGCCGGAGACCCTGCGCAAACTGATCCACTCGATCCTGGACGCGCAGCCCGGCCGGCTCCGCGACGACGCCACGATCGTGCTGGTGGAGTGGTGGCCGCCGGCCCGCTGAGGCTCACTTGAGCAGCCGGGACAGCCGGCGGTCCGCGAGCGGTCTGCCGCCGGTCTGGCAGGTCGGGCAGTACTGCAGCGAGGAGTCGTGGAAGGACACCTCGCGCACGGTGTCGCCGCACACCGGGCAGGGCTCGCCGGTGCGGCCGTGCACGCGCAGGCCGCTCCTCTTCTCGGCCTTGAGCCGCCCGGCCGCCAGGCCCCGGGAGCGCTCGACGGCCTCGGTGAGCGTCGTGCGCAGGGCCCGGTAGAGCCGCCCGGTCTCCTCCGGGGTGAGGGACGCGGCCCGTTTGAACGGGGACATCCGGGCGGCGTGCAGGATCTCGTCGCTGTAGGCGTTGCCGACGCCCGCGATCAGGCCCTGGTCGCGCAGGGCGCCCTTGAGCTGACGGCACTCGCCGTGCAGCAGGGCGGCGAAGCGGGCCTCGTCGAAGTCGCCGGCGAGCGGGTCGGGGCCGAGCCGGGCCACGCCGGGCACCTCCCGCGGGTCCCGTACGACGTACACGGCGAGCCGCTTCTGGGTGCCGGCCTCGGTGAGGTCGAAGCCCGCGCCGGTCTCCAGGGCCACGCGCAGCGCCAGGGGGCCCTTGCCGGGGCGGGGCGGGCCGTCGGGGAGGCGGTCCCTCCACCGGAGCCAGCCCGCGCGGGCCAGATGGGTCACCAGGCGCGGGCCGCCGTCCGTGACGACGTCCAGGAACGTGCCGTGCCGGTGCACGGCGACCACCTGGTGGCCCTCCAGGGCCGACAGGGGCGGGTCGTACGTCTTCAGCACACTGATCGCGGCCGGCAGCACGCGCACGATCTGGTGACCGACGAGGGTGTCGGTCAGGAAGTCCTTCAGCGCCTCCACCTCGGGCAGTTCCGGCATACCACCAGGGTGCCACCCGGGGCCGGCCGGGACCGCCGGCCGGTCACCGCCGTTCCGGCACCACGAACCCGCACCACACGCACCTGCCGCCGCCGCGCGCCTCCACGCCCCACACGTCCGCGAGCAGGTCGACCAGGAGCAGGCCGCGGCCCGACACCCCGGAGTCGCCGGCGTCGCGGCGGCGCGGCAGGGCGCTGGAGGAGTCCTCGGCCTCGACGCGCAGCCGGCGGTCGGAGCCGGAGAGCAGGTCGGAGCCGGAGAGCACCCGCAGGGTGACGACGGCGGCGCCCTCGGTTCAATTCTTCGACCAGTGGGTGCAGAGCGTGGTCGGGTGAGGTCAGCTCGTGAAGACGTCCGTCATGCTGCCGAAGACGCTGTCGGCGGCGTCCGGGTCGCCGGACCCCGTCGGGTCACCCGTGCCGCCCGGGCCGTCGCCGGCGTCCGGGGCGTCCGGTACGAGCCCGCCGCCGTCGGGCAGGCCCGGCGTCTCCGGGACGGCCCGGGGGCCGGTCCCGCCCGAGGGGGCCAGAGGCCGCGCCGGGTCCGCCGGCCGCCCGGGCCGGGCCGGCTGCATCGGCCGTACGGGCGCCATGGGGGCGACCGGCACGACCGGCACCACAGGCACCACCGGAGCCATGGGCTGTACGGGTCGCACGGGCTGCACGGGTTGCGCAGGCTGAACGGGTTGCGCAGGCCGCGCGGGCTGCGCAGGCGCCGGCCACTGGGGCGCCGCCGGGACCGTGCCGCCCGCCTCCGCCGGGAGGAGCGCGGCACCGCCCTCCGTCGCCGGTGCGGCCGTACCGGCCGGGGACTCCCGCGGCGCCGGGGCCGGCCGCTCGCCCGGCTCGGTCCCCGGGGGCCGCGAGGGCGACGGGCTCGCCCCGTCCGGCTGCCACCGCGGCCGGGACACGACCTGGTCGTGGCGGACGTCGTGCCCGATCCGCCGCTCGATCCAGGAGCGGTCGGCCACGTCGATCAGGGTGATGTTGCCGATCGCCTGGGGCGCGGGCCGAACCACGACCACCTCGGCGGGCCGGTAGCCGGACCAGGCCCGGCCGCCGCCGCCCGGCGTGCCCCGCAGGGCGGCGGGTGCGCCGAGCGGGTTGCCGCAGGCGCAGCGGACGCGGGGCACGCCCCGGTTGTCCACGAGGACGGCGGTGCCCGCCTGGAGGACGGCCTGGTGGCCGGTGGCGCGGCCGTCGCGGTAGCCGTGGTTGGTGAGCCGGGTGTCGGCGCGCAGTTCGGCCGAGGTCAGCCCGCGCAGGTAGCCCGGGAGGGACGCCGGGGAGACGCCGGCCACCTGGGCGAAGGCCCGGGATCTGCCCCGGTCGGCGGCCAGCAGGCGGATCTGCCGCTCCACGTCACAGCTGCCGGTCCGGGCCCGGCCGCCGTACAGGCCGGGCGTCCAGCCCGCGTAGGAGCGCACGCCGGTGCGGGCGGCCGGAGCGGCGGCCCCGGGTCCCGTGCGGGCCTCGGAGCCCGGCTGCGGCGTTCGGGTGCCGCGGGCCGGGGTAGCCGAGGAGGTGGCCGTGGAGTCCGTGAAGGGGTCCGGGCCCTGGTCGTCGACCGGCTGGAGCAGGAGTTCCGGTCCGGCCTGCGCGCCCTCGCCGGCCTGGGCGCCGCAGCCGGCGGCGAGCAGGGCCACCGAGAGGGCGCAGGCGGTGGTGAAGGCTCCGATGGGTATGCGCACCTCGTTCTCCCGCCTGGTCCTGGGGCAGGTCGCCGTTTCGCCCCTCATTGTCTGCCTCACCCTCTCGGGTCACGCAAACGGAGAGCACGACCACGCACAGTGAGAGCACGGCCGGGGCCCGCGGCGGCGCCACCGGCACCGAGGAGAGGACCGCACGACCGTGGAGTGGTTCACCGCACCCGACTACTGGCTGACCCGGCTGGTCTTCCAGCGCGCCCTGGCGGTCGTCTACCTGGTCGCGTTCCTGACGGCGGCCCTGCAGTTCCGGGCGCTGATCGGCGCCCGCGGCATGCTGCCGGTGCCGCGCTTCACCGCGAACGTGCCGTTCAAACGGGCGCCCAGCCTCTTCCAGCTGCACTACTCCGACCGCTTCTTCGCGGGGTGCGCCTGGGCGGGCTGTGCGGTGGCGGCGGCGCTGCTGGCGGGCGTGGACGCGATGCTGCCGCTGTGGGCGGGCATGCTGCTGTGGCTGCTGCCCTGGCTGCTGTACCTGTCCATCGTGAACGTCGGCCAGACCTGGTACTCCTTCGGCTGGGAGTCCCTGCTCCTGGAGGTCGGCTTCGTGGCGGTCCTGCTCGGCAACGACGAGGTGGCGCCACCGGTCGTGGTGGTGTTCCTGCTGCGCTGGATCCTGTTCCGGGTGGAGTTCGGCGCGGGTCTGATCAAGCTGCGCGGCGACGCCTGCTGGCGGAAGCTGACCTGCCTGGACTACCACCACGAGACCCAGCCGATGCCGGGCCCGCTGAGCTGGTTCTTCCACCGTCTCCCCCGGCCGCTGCACCGCGTGGAGGTGGCCGCCAACCACGTCACCCAACTCGTCGTACCGGTGTTGCTGTTCACCCCGCAGCCGGTCGCCACGGCCGCCGCCGCGCTGATGATCGTCACCCAGCTGTGGCTGGTGCTGTCCGGCAACTTCTCCTGGCTGAACTGGATCACCATCGTGCTGGCCCTGTCGGCGATCCGGTTCCCCGCCGACCCGCCGTCCGTGCCCGCCGCCCCGCTCTGGTACGTGGTCGTGGTGCTGGCCGTGGCCGCGCTGATCGTGTTCCTCAGCTACCGCCCGGTCGCCAACATGGTCTCCCGCCGCCAGGTCATGAACCGCTCCTTCGACCCGCTCCACCTGGTCAACACCTACGGCGCCTTCGGCAGCGTCAGCCGGGTCCGCTACGAGGTGGTCGTCGAGGGCACCGCCGACGCCGTGCCCCGCGAGGACTCCGACTGGCGGGAGTACGAGTTCAAGGGCAAGCCGGGTGATCCCGGGCGCTGGCCGCGCCAGTTCGCGCCGTACCATCTGCGGCTGGACTGGCTGATGTGGTTCGCGGCGCTCTCCCCGGCCTACGCGGGGTCGTGGTTCGGCGCCCTGGTGGAGCGGCTGCTGGAGAACGACCGCGACACACTGAAGCTGCTGCGCCGCTCGCCCTTCCCGCCCGACGAGCCCCCGCGCTTCGTCCGCGCCCGGCTCTTCCGCTACCGGTACACGACCTGGCGGGAACTGCGGGAGACGGGCGCCTGCTGGGATCGCACGTATGTGCGGGAGTACCTGCCGCCGACCCGGCTGGCGGACACCGCCCGGAGTCCGTAGACGCGGGGGGCGGTGGTCTCGAAGACCGCCGCGCGGTCGCCGTCGCCGAGGCCGGCGGTCAGCTCCCGCGCGGTGGCGAGCGCCTCGCCGCAGGTCGCCGCCAGGGTGCGCACCGGCCGGCCGGAGCCGACATCAGCCGGTGCGGGCCGCAGGCGTCCAGGACGGCCTCGGCCTTCGGGCGCAGGCCGGCGGGGCCGGCCTCGGTGACCGGGCCGGACGGCTTGCAGACGGTGCTGGGCAGGCCGGCGGGGCGGCACGGCGGCGGTCCGGGGGTTCCCGCGCGCCGGTGGCGACGGGCGGTCTGCCGAGGTGGTCGAGGACGAAGGTCGGGCCCGGGTGCCCGGCCGCCGGCTCGGCCCAGGCGGGGAGCTGGTGGGGGCGGACGACCAGGTCGTGGGCCGGGCCCGCGCCCGACGGCGGCGGGGCCGCGGCGCACGTCCGGCGGCAGCGGCCACCGCGGGTCGGGTGCCGGCCCCGGCCGCGGCCGCCTCGGGCCGCCAGGTCGGCGACGGTG
>NZ_JBHMCY010000133.1:0-8317 GCF_042430725.1 Streptomyces cinereospinus
CCCCTTCAACGCCACACCGAACCGAAGGACACGCCGACCTGACCAAGCACTACTATCGCCCGGCCCGCTACTCCTTCGAGTTCCAGCTGCTCGTACGGCCCTGAGGGGCGGACCGGTCTGGCGCGGGGGTTCGTCGCAATGTCCGGACAAGGCGACCGGGTCCCGCTCCCCGGGCGGCCCCCGACGGCCCCCGTGTTCGATACTGGGGCGTTTGGGGGCGGCGGGACGGCCGGCCCCGTGGGGACCGGAAGAACGCGGCGAGAAGAACGCGGCGAGAACACAGCGAGAAGGGCACGGCCTCGTGGCACGGTTTCGGACCGGGTTTCGCACCTGGGTAGGCATCGCGGTGGCAGGGACGCTCTGCGCGTCCCTCGCGGGGTGCAGCAGCACGGGCGGCAAACGCGCCGAGGACGCCCGCGAGGCCGCGGCCGCGCAGGGGAAGGCGGCGGTGAACACCCCCCGCTGGACCTTTGCGATGATCACCCACTCGGGTGATGGCGACACCTTCTGGGACATCGTCCAGAGCGGCGCCGAGCAGGCCGCCGTCAAGGACAACATCGACTTCCTCTACTCCCACGACGACGAGGCCCAGCAGCAGGCGCAGCTGGTGGACGCGGCCGTCGACAAGAAGGTCGACGGCATCATCGTCACCCTCGCCAAGCCGGACGCGATGAAGGCCGCCGTCGCCCGCGCGGTCAAGGCGGGCATCCCGGTGATCACCGTCAACTCGGGCTCCGCCGAGTCCGCGGAGTTCGGCGCGCTCACCCACATCGGCCAGGACGAGACCGTCGCCGGCCAGGCGGTCGGCGAGGAGCTGAACGAGCGCGGCCGCAAGAAGGCGCTCTGCATCCTGCACGAGCAGGGCAACGTCGGCCACGAGCAGCGCTGCGCCGGCCTGAAGGAGACCTTCGAGGGCACCGTGCAGAACCTCTACGTCACCGGCACCAACATGCCCGACGTGCAGTCCGCCGTCGAGGCCAGGCTCCAGTCCGACGGCTCGGTCGACGCCGTCGTCACGCTCGGCGCGCCGTACGCCGACACCGCCGTCAAGGCCAAGCAGGGCGCCGGCAGCGACGCCGAGATCGACACCTTCGACCTGAACGCCAAGGTGGCCGCCGGGCTCCAGGACGGCACCCTCGGGTTCGCCGTCGACCAGCAGCCCTACCTCCAGGGCTACGAGGCGGTCGACCTGCTGTGGCTGTACAAGTACAACGCCGACGTCCTCGGCGGCGGCCGGCCGGTGCTCACCGGCCCGCAGATCATCACCAAGGACCAGGCGGGCGCGCTGGCGGAGTACACCGAGCGGGGCACCCGATGACCGCGCTCACCGACGACAGGCCCGTGCGCGCCTCCGGGCTGCGCAAGCTGCTCGGCCGCCCCGAACTGGGCTCGGTCGTCGGCGCCGCCGCCGTCTTCCTCTTCTTCGCCCTGGCCGCCGACAGCTTCCTTCAGGTGTCGAGCCTGAGCACCGTCCTGTACGCGTCCTCGACGATCGGCATCATGGCCGTGCCGGTCGCGCTGCTGATGATCGGCGGCGAGTTCGACCTGTCCGCGGGCGTCATGGTCACGTCGTCCGCGCTGATCTCGTCGATGTTCAGCTTCCAGATGACGGCCAACGTCTGGGCCGGCGTCGGCGTCTCGCTGCTGGTCACCCTCGCCGTCGGCGCCTTCAACGGCTTCATGCTCACCCGCACCGGGCTGCCGAGCTTCATCATCACGCTCGGCACCTTCCTGATGCTGACCGGCATGAACCTCGGTTTCACCAAGCTGATCTCCGGCACGGTCTCCACCAAGACCATCGCCGACATGGAGGGCTTCCCCACCGCGCAGGACGTCTTCGCCTCCACGCTCACCCTCGGCGGCGTCGACTTCAGGATCACCATCCTGTGGTGGTTCGCGCTGGTGGCCCTCGCCGGCTGGATCCTGCTGCGCACCCGCGCCGGCAACTGGATCTTCGCGGTCGGCGGCAACCAGGAGGCGGCCCGCGCGGTCGGTGTCCCGGTCGCCCGGACCAAGATCGGCCTCTACATGGGCGTGGCGTTCGGCGCCTGGATCTCCGGCCAGCACCTGCTCTTCAGCTACGACGTCGTCCAGTCCGGCGAGGGCGTCGGCAACGAGCTGATCTACATCATCGCCGCCGTCATCGGCGGCTGCCTGATCACCGGCGGCTACGGCAGCGCCATCGGCTCGGCGGTCGGCGCCCTCATCTTCGGCATGACCAGCAAGGGCATCGTCTTCGCCGAGTGGAACCCCGACTGGTTCACGTTCTTCCTCGGAGCGATGCTGCTCCTCGCGACCCTGCTCAACGCCTGGGTCCGCAAGCGCGCGGAGGCGGCCAAGTGACGCAAGCGGCGGAACGCACGGCACGCGTGGAGCTGGCCGGCGTCAGCAAGCACTACGGCACCGTCCGCGCCCTCGAAGGCGTCTCCCTGGAAGTGCACGCGGGGGAGATCACCTGTGTGCTGGGCGACAACGGAGCCGGCAAGTCGACCCTCATCAAGATCATCGCGGGGCTGCACCAGCACGACGGCGGCACCCTGCGGGTCGACGGCGAGGAGACCCGGCTCGGCTCCCCGCGCGAGGCCCTGGACCGCGGCATCGCGACCGTCTACCAGGACCTGGCCGTCGTCCCGCTGATGCCGGTCTGGCGCAACTTCTTCCTCGGCTCCGAGCCCCGCAAGGGCGCCGGCCCCTTCCGGCGCATGGACGTCGACCTCATGCGCCGCACCACCCACTCCGAACTGCTGCGCATGGGCATCGACCTGCGTGACGTCGACCAGCCCATCGGCACCCTGTCGGGCGGCGAGCGGCAGTGCGTGGCGATCGCGCGGGCCGTCCACTTCGGCGCCAGGGTCCTCGTCCTGGACGAGCCGACGGCGGCGCTCGGCGTGAAGCAGTCCGGGGTCGTCCTGAAGTATGTGGCGGCGGCACGAGACCAGGGTCTGGGTGTTGTGTTGATCACCCACAACCCGCATCACGCGTACCTGGTCGGCGACCGGTTCGTCCTGCTCAAGCGCGGCACGATGGTGGGCAGCCACGGGCGGGACGAGATCACCCTGGACGAGCTGACGCGGCAGATGGCGGGCGGGACCGAGCTGGACGACCTGCGCCACGAGCTGCAACGCCGCTAGGGGGTGTGTCGTTCGGATCATGCCCGCGTCGCGGGGCGACACGCCCTGACGCCCGGTCCGGCCGTCGCCGTCGCCGCCCGGAGGGCGGCGACGGCGGCGCGGGCAGCCGCACCCGGCAGCGCACCGGGACCCCGCGGGTTCGGCACCCCGCACCCCCGTGGGGCACAATCGGCGGCGATGAGCACCTACGGCACCTTCACCGCCCCCATCGGCTCCCGGCGTGCCCCCGCCCTCAGAACCATCGGCACCCGGGAGCGCCGGTCCCACCTGACCGCGCCGCGCGTGCCCACCGTCGGCATCGACATCGGCGGCACCAAGGTGATGGCGGGCGTGGTGGACGCCGACGGCAACATCCTGGAGAAGCTCCGCACGGAGACCCCGGACAAGTCCAAGAGCCCCAAGGTCGTCGAGGACACCATCGTCGAACTGGTGCTGGACCTGTCCGACCGGCACGACGTGCACGCCGTCGGCATCGGCGCGGCCGGCTGGGTCGACGCCGACCGCAACCGCGTCCTGTTCGCCCCGCACCTGTCCTGGCGCAACGAGCCGCTGCGCGACCGCATCGCCGGGCGCCTCGCGGTCCCCGTGCTCGTCGACAACGACGCCAACACCGCCGCCTGGGCCGAGTGGCGCTTCGGCGCCGGGCGCGGCGAGGACCACCTCGTCATGATCACCCTCGGCACCGGCATCGGCGGCGCCATCCTGGAGGACGGGCAGGTCAAGCGCGGCAGGTTCGGCGTCGCCGGCGAGTTCGGCCATATGCAGGTCGTGCCCGGCGGCCACCGCTGCCCGTGCGGCAACCGCGGCTGCTGGGAGCAGTACAGCTCCGGCAACGCGCTGGTCAGGGAGGCCCGCGAGCTGGCGGCGGCCGACTCCCCGGTGGCGTACGGGATCATCGAGCACGTCAAGGGCAGCATCGGGGAGATCACCGGCCCGATGATCACCGAGCTGGCCCGCGAGGGCGACGCGATGTGCATCGAACTGCTCCAGGACATCGGCCAGTGGCTCGGCGTCGGCATCGCCAACCTGGCCGCCGCCCTCGACCCGTCCTGCTTCGTGATCGGCGGCGGGGTCTCGGCCGCCGACGACCTGCTGATCGGCCCCGCCCGGGACGCCTTCAAGCGGCACCTCACCGGCCGCGGCTACCGCCCCGAGGCCCGGATCGTCCGCGCCCAGCTCGGCCCCGAGGCCGGCATGGTCGGCGCCGCCGACCTCGCCCGGCTGGTCGCCCGCCGCTTCCGGCGTGCCAAACGGCGCCGGGTGGAGCGCTACGAACGCTACGAGCGGTACGCGCAGGCCCGCCGCGGCCGGGAGTCGCTGTGACGGGCGCGCTGCCGCTCCAGGCCGGTCCGGCCGGCGAGCAGCGGGCGCCGGCCGGGGACCGCCGCCACGTGGTCCGCCGCCGGGCGCTCAGCCTGCTGATCATCGTGCTGCTCATCGGCATCCCCGCCGGCTACCTGGTGATCTCCGCCAACCAGAGCCGCAACAGCGGCAAGGACAAGGAGGAGAAGTACTCGGCGCGCGGGCTGACCAGGGGCTGGCCGTCGAAGGTGCAGCGGCGGCTGTACCAGGTGCCGATACCGCGTCCGGCCAGCAAGGTCGCCTGGTACGAGACGAACAACTGGAGGACCAGCCGGCTCTACGTGCAGTTCCAGACCACGCACGCCGGACTGGACGCCTTCCTCACGCAGGTGGGCGTCAGCCGGGCCGACCTGACCAGGGGCGACATCACCATCGGCTCGCGCGACCGGCTCGTCACGGGCTGGCGGTTCCCGGGCGCGGGCGCCCGGCCCGGCGCGAACTTCGGCCTGGTGCACGAGCAGAAGAACCCCAGGCCGACGCAGGACATCGTGGTGAACACGAGCAATCCCACGTACCCGATGGTGTACGTCGTCTCCCGTCTCGTCCCCTGACCGGTCCGCGCGTTCCCGATACCGTTCCGTCCGCCCGGCCCGTGCTGTCCCTCCGTCCGCGGGGAGCGGCCGTCGGGGCCGATTGTCAGAGCCCGCCCGTAGAGTCGAAGACGACTGATCCGAGGTGCGGGCGGGAGGTGACAGGACGTATGGGCGACACCGTGGGCGCGGCTGCGGGCGTGCCCGTGCGGCTGGCGGCCGTCTTCCTGCCCGCGCCGGTGCCCCGGCAGGGCCGGGTGGCCTTCTGGGACCCGGACGGCGGGAGCCTGCCGACGGCACCCGGCGCCGCGTCCGCGCCCCTGACCGTCGTACGACCGCACGGGGCCGGTGTCCGCCGCAGGGCGGCCCCGGCGCTGACCCTGCCGGTCGACGAGGCGCTGCCGTCGCTGATCCGGGCCCGGCACGACCCGGCCGCCCACCCCGCCGCGGCCTGCTGGGGGGCGGCCGCCCTGCACGCGCTGCGGCTGGTCGCGCGGGGCCGGCTGCTGCCCGGGCTGACGCCCACCGGGCACGACGCCTGGCGGGCCGGCCCCCTCGGCCCCGAGGACATCGCCCACCTGCGAGCGGTGGCCGCCGCGCTGCCGCACGAGGGACACGCGGTGCCGCTGCCCGGACCGGGCCCGCTGCGGCTGCCCGAGCCCGAGGCGCTGGTGCGGGCCTTCCTGGACGCGGTCGCGGACACCCTGCCGCGCACCCCCGCCGCCGCACACGCCTGCGGCGGCCCCTTCGCGGCCCGCGCGCCCCAGCCCCTGCCCGCCGCCCACGACTGGGCCGCGGAGGTGGTGGCCGGGATGGACGCGGGCGTGCGGATCTCGCTGCGCCTGGACCTGTCGGCGCAGGACCTGTTCGACACCGGCGAGGACGGCGACCGGGTGCGCCGCGCGGGCGCGGCGGTCGTGCAGGTGCACAGCCTCGCCGACCCGACGCTCGTGGTGGACGCGACGGCGCTGTGGGCGGGGGACACGGACGCCGCCCTCGGCCCCCGCGCGCGCGTGGACGCCGCGCTCGCGGTCCGGCGCGCGGCCCGCGTCTGGCCCCCGCTCGACCGGCTCGCCGAGCAGGACGTGCCCGACGTACTCGCCCTGTCCGAGCCCGAGCTGGGAGACCTGCTGGGCACCGCGGCGGACCGGCTCGCCGCGGCGGGCGTCGCCGTGCACTGGCCCCGTGACCTGGCCCGCGACCTGACGGCCGCCGCGGTGGTACGGCCCGCGCCGGGCTCGGCGACCGACGGCACCGGCTTCTTCGACAGCGAGGACCTGCTCCAGTTCCGCTGGCAGCTGGCGCTCGGCGGCGAGCCGCTCAGCGAGGCCGAGATGGACGCGCTCGCCGAGGCCCACCGCCCCGTCGTGCGACTGCGCGACCAGTGGGTCCTGGTCGACCCGGCGCTGGTGCGCAAGGCCCGCAGGCGCGAACTGGGCCTGCTCGACCCGGTGGACGCGCTCTCCGTGGCGCTCACCGGCAGCGCGGAGGTGGACGGCGAGCGGGTGGAGGCGGTGCCGGCCGGCGCGCTGGCCGCCCTGCGCGACCGCCTCACCGCCGGGGTGCGGCCCGCCGAACCGCCCGCCGGCCTGCGCGCCACCCTCCGGGACTACCAGCTGCGCGGCCTGGCCTGGCTCGACCTGATGACCTCCCTCGGCCTCGGGGGCTGTCTCGCCGACGACATGGGCCTGGGCAAGACCGTCACCGTCATCGCCCTGCACCTGAAACGGGCCCGCACGGAGCCGACCCTGGTGGTCTGCCCGGCCTCGCTGCTCGGCAACTGGCAGCGGGAGATCGAGCGGTTCGCCCCCGGCGTCCCCGTCCGCCGCCACCACGGCACGGAACGCACCCTGGACGGCCTCGACGGCGGCTTCGTGCTCACCACCTACGGCACCATGCGGTCGGCGGCGGCGACCCTGGCCGAGCGGAAGTGGGGCATGGTCGTCGCCGACGAGGCACAGCACGTCAAGAACCCGTACTCGGCGACGGCGAAGGCGTTGCGCACCATCCCGACGTCCGCCCGCGTCGCCCTGACCGGCACCCCCGTCGAGAACAACCTCTCCGAGCTGTGGGCACTGCTGGACTGGACGACGCCCGGCCTGCTCGGCCCGCTGAAGTCCTTCCGCGCCCGGCACGCGCGCGCCGTGGAGAACGGCGAGGACCAGGAGGCCGTGACCCGCCTCGCCCGCCTCGTCCGCCCCTTCCTGCTGCGCCGCAGGAAATCCGACCCCGGCATCGTCCCCGAGCTGCCGCCCAAGACGGAGACCGACCATCCGGTGCCGCTGACCCGGGAACAGGCCGCGCTGTACGAGGCGGTGGTGAGGGAGTCCCTGCTGGCCATCGGGACGGCCCGGGGCATGGCGCGCCGCGGCCTGGTGCTCAAGCTGCTGACCTCGCTGAAGCAGATCTGCGACCACCCCGCGCTGTACCTGAAGGAGGAGCACGGCCCGTACGGCGGTGACCGCCTCGCCGCCCGCTCCGGCAAGCTCGCCCTGCTCGACGAGTTGCTGGACACGCTGCTCGCGGAAGACGGCTCGGCGCTGGTCTTCACGCAGTACGTCGGCATGGCCCGCCTGATCACCTCCCACCTGTCCGGCCGTGCCGTCCCGGTGGACCTGCTGCACGGCGGCACGCCGGTGCCCGAACGCGAACGCATGGTGGACCGCTTCCAGGACGGTGCCACCCCGGTCCTGGTGCTGTCCCTCAAGGCCGCCGGCACCGGTCTGAACCTCACCCGCGCGGGCCACGTCGTCCACGTCGACCGCTGGTGGAACCCGGCGGTCGAGGAACAGGCCACCGACCGCGCCTACCGCATCGGCCAGACCCAGCCCGTCCAGGTGCACCGCCTCATCACCGAGGGCACGGTGGAGGACCGCATCGCGGAGATGCTCCAGTCCAAGCGCGCCCTGGCCGACGCGATCCTCGGCTCCGGCGAGGCGGCCCTCACCGAGCTGACGGACCGTGAGCTGACCGACCTGGTGTCGCTGCGGAGGGCGTCATGACGGGGGAGCGGCGACGGTCCCGGGCGTGGGGCGAGCACGAGGAGCCCGAGGAGAGCCGGGTGCCGGGCGGGGCGGAGCCCGCAGCGGCCGAGCACCCGGAGCACTGGGCGGACGCCGTCGCCGAGACGGCTCGGGCGCGGCCCGCCGACGTGGCACGCCGTGCGCTGCGGGCGGCCCGCGGGCGGGAGAGCCGGGAGGAGGATCCGGGTGCCGCGGATGCTCCGGCCGCCTCGGGTGCGCCGGGCGCTCAGGAGGGGCAGCACCTGCCCGGCGGCCGGGACCCGAAAGCCGC
>NZ_JBHMCY010000134.1:0-7692 GCF_042430725.1 Streptomyces cinereospinus
GCGCCGGCCCGGGCGGCGGCGGCGCTCCCGGCCCGGCCGGCCCGCCGGGCGGCGCGTAGGGCCCGGCCGCCTCGGGCCGGTGCCCGCACGAGGTCGTGCCGAAGGCGCGGTCGACCGAGGCCGGCAGCTCGTGCACGAGCAGCCGGTGCGCCAGCCGCCCGTCCGTGAACTCCACCTCGCGCAGCGCGAGCCGGATCCCGTGCACCGCGTCGTCGGCCAGTCGCCGCGCCTCGGTGAGCGAGGTGCCCGTCGCGGTGAGCGGGTTCCAGCCACCCGACGCGGCGTCGGCCTCCCGGTCCTCCACGGCGTCCAGCAGATGCGCCAGCCGACCGAACAGCCGTCCGGCCTCGGCCAGCGGTGCGGCGTTGCCCGGCCGCCCGGCCAGTACGGCGGTGTGCGCGAAGGCGGCGGCGGTCGCGGTCTCGGTCGGCTCGGTGACCACCAGCACCGGCGTCCCCGGCCCGGCGAGCGCCTCGACGCCGGCCTGCCGGTCGACGGCGTCGACCAGCACCGCCGTGTCGAAGCCGACCAGCGCGCCGCTGCGGGCCCCCGCGCGCCCCCACCGGCCGGCGACCCGGCGTGCGGCGAGCGCCACGGGCGCGCGGGCCAGCAGCCCGTCCCCGTCGGCCACGTGGTCGCGCACCTTGGCCGAGGCGAGCACGAGCGAGACGGCGGCCGCCAGCCGGGCCCCCTCGCCCCGGGCGACGGACGCGGTCCGCATCCCGCGCAACGGGCACGGCCCGGCCGTCCGCCGCAGCCGGGCGCCCGCCGGCGCCGCCGTCTGAGCCTCCGTCAGAACGGAGACCAGCAGCCCGTCGTAGTTGGTCACCACCCGCGCGAACTGGCCGTGGTCACCGCGCAGCGCGAGACACAGCCCGCACAGGTGCGCCATCCACTCGGTCCTGAGCCGCTCCCCCAGCCGGTGCCGGCACGGCCTGACGATTCCGAACACGATGTTCCCCCGTGATGCGCGCGATGTGAGCCGCCGCATCGTGTCGATCTCCAGCTATTCGTCTTACGAGCAGATTTTCACATCGAATCGACCCTCGTGGTTCACCCGTACGCCCCGCCGCTCACCCGTACGCGGGGAACAGTCATATTTCACTCACAGTCAGCAGCCGGTTAGGGCAACACCCTTGGGGTATCCGGGCTCTCGACGTATCCGCCGTGCACCAGTACCGTCACAACCCCCCCGCGCGGCGTCTATCCACTTGGCGCGCCGTCCGCATCATGGATGACCATAGGGATGCGGAAAGCAAGAAAGACCGCTGTGAGAGGAGGCGTCCATGGGATCGGTGCGCAAGGCGAGTGCGTGGCTCGGCCTCGTCGACGACAACGATGACGAGCGTTACTACGACGACGAGTACTCCGAGGGGTCCGAGTCCGGCGACGCCTGGGTCACGGACCCGCGGGTGAAGGTGGCCGCGGACACGGCAGAACAGAAGGAGCGCCGGATCGCGACGGTGACCCCGGACAGCTTCCGGGACGCCCGGGCCATCGGCGAGCTGTTCCGGGACGGCGTCCCGGTCATCATGAACCTGACGGCCATGGAGCCCGCCGACGCCAAGCGCGTGGTGGACTTCGCGGCCGGCCTGATCTTCGGGCTGCGCGGCTCGATCGACCGCGTGTCCACCCGGGTGTTCCTGCTGTCCCCCTCCGACACGGAGATCATCAGCGGGGAGCCCGCCGCCCACCGGACCGACGGTTTCTTCAACCAGAGCTGAGGCAGGGCCGCTCACCGGAGCCGCCCCGCGCGGGCTACCGGAAGGCATCGAGTCCGGTGAGCGCCTTGCCCAGCACGAGCTGGTGCATCTCGACGGTGCCCTCGTAGGTGAGCACCGACTCCAGATTGGTCGCGTGCCGCATCACCGGGTACTCCAGTGAGATCCCGTTGGCACCGAGGATCGTCCGGGCCGTACGGCAGATGTCGATGGCCTCCCGTACGTTGTTGAGCTTGCCGAAGCTGACCTGCTCCGGCCGCAGCCGCCCGGCGTCCATCCGCCGCCCGAGGTGATGGGCGAGCAGAATCCCCTTGTGCAGTTCGACCGCCATGTCGGCGAGCTTGGCCTGGGTGAGCTGGAACCCCCCGATGGGCCGCCCGAACTGCTCCCGGTTCTTCGCGTAGTCGACGGCCGCCTCGAAACAGGCCCGCGCCGCCCCCATCGCCCCCCACACGATCCCGTACCGCGCGTGCGACAGGCAGCTGAGCGGTCCGCGCAGCCCGCTCACCTCCGGCAGCACGGCGTCGGCGGGCAGCCGCACGTCGTCCAGCACCAGCTCACTGGTGACGCTGGCCCGCAGGGACCACTTGTGCTTGATCTCCGGCGCCGAGAAGCCGGGGGTGCCGGCGGGCACGGCGAACCCGCGCACGCCCTCGTCGGTCCGCGCCCAGACGACGGCGACCCCGGCGACGGAGCCGTTGGTGATCCACATCTTGCGGCCGTTCAGCACCCAGTCGGTGCCGTCCTTCCTGGCGTACGTCCGCATCGAGGCGGGGTCGGAGCCGTGGTCGGGCTCGGTGAGCCCGAAGCAGCCGATGACCTCGCCCGCCGCCATCCGCGGCAGCCAGGCCTGCTTCTGCTCCTCGCTGCCGAAGCGGTGGATCGCGTACATGGCGAGGGAGCCCTGCACCGAGACCAGGGAGCGGATGCCGGAGTCGGCGGCCTCCAGCTCCAGGCAGGCGAGGCCGTACTGCACGGCACTGGCACCCGCGCACCCGTACCCGCCGAGCGACATCCCCAGGGCACCGATCGCGCCGAGTTCCCTGGCCAGCTCCCGGATCTCCGGCAGCTCCCCCGCCTCGTACCACTCGGCGACGCGGGGCAGCACCCGCTCCGCCGCCCACCTGCGCACGGTGTCCCGGACGGCCAGGTCCTCGGGCTCCAGCAGGTCGTCGATCCCGAGCGGATCGGACGGGTCAAAGGGGGGCAACTTCGAGGCCACGGACACCCTCCGGCGACTCAAACTAGCACCGCTAGTCACGGACTGGGGGTGACGCTACGACGCGGGAGGCCGCGAGGCAACCACCACGGGCCGCCGACGACGGTCAGCCCCGGCGGGCGACGTCCGCCTCGGAGCGGAGCGGTACGGGCGGCGCGTGGGCGGCGGACCCGGCGCCGGCCCGGGGCGACGGCACCTCGACAGCCATGCCGGCGGCCTCCGCGTCACACTGCATCACCCGGGGCAGCCGCAGCGCCATCGCCGCGCCCAGCAGCAGCAGGCCCGCACTGACCAGCAACGTCACATGCAGCCCGTACACGAAGCAGTCCCGGGCCGCCTGCCGCAGGGCCGCCCCCGCCGGCCCCCCGAGCCGCCCGGCCACCTCGTACGCCTCGCCCAGCGAGTGCCCGGCGGCCGCCGACGCCGCGGCCGGCACCCCCGGCACGGACGACAGCCCCGGCGCGTACGCCGCGTTCATCACGGTCCCCAGCAGCGCGATCCCGATCCCCGCCCCCAGCT
Organism: Streptomyces cinereospinus; assembly: GCF_042430725.1. Lineage (NCBI taxonomy): Bacteria > Bacillati > Actinomycetota > Actinomycetes > Kitasatosporales > Streptomycetaceae > Streptomyces > Streptomyces cinereospinus. Next base: position 3,460 of record NZ_JBHMCY010000134.1, read on the forward strand.
GGTACGAGGTCTCCCCGATCGCCGCCGCGCCCCCCGCCTGCTCCGGCGGCGCCTCGCTCAGCATGGACTCGTACGCCCCGAACAGCGTGGTCTCCAGTCCGAACCCCAGCAGCACGAACCCGGCCAGCAGCAACGGGGCGTCGTCCTCCCGGCCCATCGCCGTGAGCAGCACCACCGCCAGCGTGGTCAGGCAGAACCCGGCACAGACCATCCGCCGCGGCCCGAAGCGGCGCAGCATCCGCGCCCCGAACAGCCCCGCGGCCATCGCCGCCACGGTCAGCGGCAGCAGCCTGAGCCCGGTCTGCAGCGGCGACAGCCCGAGCACCAGCTGGAGGTACTGCGCCGCGATCAGCTCCAGCCCCACCAGGGCGAGCATCGCCAGCACGATGCACCCGACCGACGTGCTGAACGCCGGCCGGGCGAACATCCGCAGGTCCAGCAGGGGATGCCGGCGCCGCCGCTGGCGCCGTACGAACAGCGCGAGCAGCGCCGCTCCCACCAGCAGCGGCACCACGGTGAGCGCGCTGCCGGCCGGCTCGCCGCCGCCCAGCCGCTTGACCCCGAGCACCAGCCCGAACAGCCCGGCCGCCGCCATCAGCGCGCCGGCCACGTCCCAGGGACCGTCCCCGCGGCCCGTCGACTCGGGCAGCAGCAGTCGCCCCACCGGCAGGCTGACCAGCATCAACGGGATGTTGACCAGGAACACCGAACCCCACCAGAAGTGCTCCAGGAGGAAGCCGCCGAGCAGCGGCCCGACCGCCGCGCCGACCGCGGCCACCGCGCTCCAGACACCGATGGCGAGCGCCCTCTCGCGCCGGTCGGGGAAGACCTGCCGCAGGATCGACAGCGTCGCGGGCATGATCATCGCGCCGCCGACGCCGAGCAGCGCCCGCGCCAGGATCAGCGCCTGGGGATCCTGGGCGACGGCCGCCAGGGCGGAGGCGACGCCGAACAGCGCGTATCCGAGCAGCAGGATCCGTCTGCGGCCCACCCGGTCGCCGAGGGTGCCGAACAGGATCAGCAGCGACGCGCAGACCAGCGGATAGGTGTCGACGATCCAGAGCAGCTCCATCGCGCTGGGCCTGAGGTCCTCGGTGACGGCGGGGACCGCCACGTGCAGCACGGTCGCGTCGACCGCGACGAGCAGCAGGCTGGTGCAGAGGACCAGGAGAACGACCCAGCGGTCGGCACCGGCCCCGGCCGGCCGACGGCGCAGCCCGACGGCGGCCGTGGTCGTCCCGGACATGTACGCACCTCCCAGATGTCCCCTCGGGTTCGGCGGGCTCGCGGGATCGGGGGGGGCTCCCGTGACTCGGCCGGAGAGGAGCGGTGGTCTCCGGCCCGCGCAACGAACGGCGAGTGACACGTCAGCGTACGCGAGTCCACGCCGGGGTCACATGGCCGGACGTCTCATCCGGGTGGGGCGCCCGTGTGGCGTGCGCCACTGGGTTCCCCTCGCCGACGCGGGCCCGGCCGCCCGTTCCGCGCCGTCGATAATCGGGCCCGTGACCGATCTTGCGACGCGCCCGGCGCCCCCGGGACTCAGGAGAGCGGCTCCGGCCCTGCTCGGGTACGCGGCCGTCCGCGCCTTCGGCCTGCTGGTGCTGGCCGTGTGGAGCGCCGCGCGCGACAAGAGCGCGTCCACCTTGCTGACCGCCCGCTGGGACTCCCTGTGGTACACCCGGGTCGCCGAGCTGGGGTACGGCTACGAGGTGCGCCTGCCCAACGGCGACGTGCACTCCAACCTCGCCTTTTTCCCGCTGCTGCCCTGGCTGGAGCGGCTGCTGCACACGGTGACGCCGCTGTCGTACGCCGGTGCCGGCTTCGCCGTCAGCCTGCTCGCCTCGCTCGCCGCGGCCTGGGGGATCTTCGCGGTCGCGGACCATGTGCACGGACGGTTGGGGGAGGGCGGCACGGGGCTGCCCGGGGACGGCGGCGGGCGCCGGGTGGGCGTCTGCGCGGTGCTGCTGTGGGCGGTGCCGCCGGTCGGGATCGTGCAGTCGATGGCGTACACCGAGTCCCTGTTCACCGCGCTCGCCGCCTGGTCGCTGTACGCGGTGCTCACCGGCCGCTGGCTCACCGCGGGCACGCTGGCCCTGCTGGCGGGCCTGACCCGGCCGGTGGGGATCGCGGTGGTCGCGGCGGTCTGGACGGCCGCCGTGGTCGCCTTCGTACGGGAGGACGCCCCGACTGCTCCATCCGCGCACCGCCGCAGCACGCCGTACGGCCACGGCGCGCGCCCGGCCGGACGCGCCCCCTCCCCCGCCCGGCACCCGTCCCACGAGGGCGCGCGGGTCTGGCGGCACGCCCTCGGCATGCTGCTCGCGCCTCTCGGCGCCGCCGGGTACGTACTGTGGGTCGGCCACCACACCGGCCGGGGTCCGCTCGGCTATCTCGACGTCCAGACGGGCTGGCGCAACGGCTTCGACGGCGGATACGCCTTCGCCCGCTTCGTCGCCGACACGTTCACGTCGTTCCCCTCGGCCCTGGCCGGCCTGGCGCTGATCATCGGGGTGGCCCTGGTCGTCCGGCTGTACCTCGCCGGGGTCCGGCAGCGTCAGCCGCTGCCGCTCCTGGTGTACACGGGGGTCACCACCGCCCTCGCGCTGTGCGCGTCCAGCTACTTCGGCTCCAAGCCGCGCCTGCTGCTGCCGGCGTTCCCGCTGCTGCTGCCGCTCGCGCTCGCCCTCGCCCGGCTGCGCACCAGCGCGTCGGCGCTGGTCGTCGGCGGTGTCGGGGTGGCGTCGGCGGTGTACGGGGCCTTCTGGCTGAACGGCTCCGGTCCGCCCTGACCCCCGCCGGGCGCCCGGTGAGCACTCGCTGAATTCCACCCGATGACCTGGTGAACGATCGCATAAGCAGGCCAAAACACTGATGTAGGAATGATCTAAAGAATTGATGAGACAGGTACCTGCCTATTGCCGGATTCCTTTGATATAAACCCGTTCCTGAGAGCAATCCCACATCACATCGTCATTACAACCCCGGTGATTCGACGGGGAACTGAGCTCACTCGCTGTAACGTCGATTGGGTGCGTACCGAACCAAAGCTGACCCGGCTCGACCGGATCTTCGCCCGGCTGGACCGTGAACCCGAGCGGCCGGCCCTCGAGGTGCCGCGCATGACGCGACACCGGGTGGTGCTCTTCGGCGCGACGCTCGCCTTCTACCTCACGATCGTGCTGGCCGTGGTGACCACCTCGTGGCTGGTCCGGTTCGACTGGCAGGCGATGCTCTTCCGGCCGTACCAGCAGTGGCCCGAGATCCACGCCTTCCTGGACTACTGGGTCGTCCTCGGCCAGCGCGGCCCGACCGCCGTGATGGTCGCCGCCTGGCTCGGCTGGCGCTCCTGGCGGCAGCACACCCTGCGGCCGCTGCTGGCCTTCGGCGCCGCGCTGCTGCTGCTGAACGTGACCGTGGGCGCCGTGAAGTACGGCCTGGGCCGCTCGGGTCCGCACTACGCGACCGAGGTCGGCTCCAACGAGATGTGGCACTGGTTCCAGGCCGGCAGCGACATATTTCCCTCGGGACACACCGCGAACGCCGTCGTGACCTGGGGCATCCTCGCCTACCTGGCCACCTCGCCGCGGGCCCGGCGCTGGCTGTCGGCCCTGTCGGCGGTGCTCTCCCTGAGCGTCGGCCTGACCACCGTCTACCTCGGTACGCACTGGCTGAGCGATGTGCTGCTGGGCTGGGCCGCGGGGCTGCTCATCCTGCTGGGGCTGCCCTGGTTCGAGCCGCCGATCGCCCGGGCCGAGGCCTGGCTGCTCCAACTGCGCGACCGGCTGCTCAGCGGCGCGTACCGCACGGTACCGCGGGCGACACCGGCGCCGGCCGAGGCACCGGTCACCGTCACGGTCGCCCCGCTCGCGGCCGCGCGGGAGCGGGTACCGCCGCGCGAGATCGTGCCGTCCTGCGAGATCGCCCCGTCCCGCGAGATCGCCCCGTCCCGCGAGACCGTCGCGGCGCGGGAGACCGTCCCGCCGCTCGAAGCGCCCGCACCGCAGGAGACCGTCCCGCCGCGGGAGACCGTCCCGGCGTACGAGACCCGCTCGCCGCAGGAGACCGCCCCGGCGCGCGAGCCCGCCGCCCCGCGCGAGGCCGTCCCGGCGCTCGACGCCCCCGCCGGACGCGAGACCGTTTCCCAGGCGGCGGCCCGCGCCCCGCGCGCGCCGGTCTTCCTGGCCCCGGGCCCGCACGGCACCCGCGCGGAGCGCACGCCGGTCACCCCGG
>NZ_JBHMCY010000135.1:0-7686 GCF_042430725.1 Streptomyces cinereospinus
GCCGCCGGTGCGCGCGCCGCCGCGCCCGCCGCCGGGGCACCCGGCACCGCGGCACCCGACGCCGGAGCGCCGGCTGCCGGAGCGCCCGCTGCCGGGACGCCTGACGCCGGGACGCCCGACGCCGGGCACCGCGCCTTCACGCTCGTCGCCTCCGGCGACCTCCTGCCGCACCCGTCCGTCAGCGAGCAGGCCCGCTTCGACGCGGGCGGCTCGGGCCACGACTTCCGGCCCATGCTCGCCGGCGTACAACCCCTGGTGTCCGGCGCCGATCTGGCGCTGTGTCACCTGGAGACGGTGCTCGGCGACGCCGCCGCCCCCGCCGGCCGCGCCGCCATGTCGCCCCCGGAACTGGCCCAGGCCCTCGCCGACGCCGGCTACGACGGCTGCTCCACCGCCTCCGACCACAGCCTCGACGACGGCGCCGCCGGCCTCGGCCGTACCCTGGACGTGCTGGACCGGGCCGGTCTCCGGCACGCCGGAACGGCGCGTACCGAGCAGGAGGCGCGCACCGTGACGATCCTGCCCGCGGGCACGGCGAAGGTCGCCCACCTCGCCTACACCTTCGGCGTCGGCGGCCACCCGCTCCCCGCCGGGCAGCCCTGGGCCGTCAACCCGCTGGACGAGGGCCGGATCCTCGCCGACGCCCACGCCGCCCGGCAGGCGGGCGCCGACCTGGTCGTCGCCTCCCTGCACTGGGGCACCGAAGGGCAGGACGAGCCCGACGAGCGGCAGTTGTCCCTGGTCCGCACCCTGACCGCCGCCGGCGCCGGCGGCCGCCCCGGCCTCGACCTGATCCTCGGCACCCACACCCGCGTCCCGCAGGCGTACGAGAAGGTCAACGGCACCTGGGTGGTCTACGGCCTGGGGAACCAGATCGCCGGCGAGGTGTCCGACCGCCGGGGCGCCGTCGACCCGCGGTCCAGCCAGTCCACCGTCGGCCGCTTCACCTTCACCCCGCCCGCCCGCCCGGGCGGCCGCTGGGACGTGACCAGGGCGGAGTTCGTGCCGTACGCGTTCGACATCGACGCCGGCCGGGTGGTCGACGTCAACACCGCCCTCGCCCAGGGCGCCGACGTGACGGGGGTGCGCGACCGCATCCAGCGGGTCGTCCTCGGCCGGGGCGCGGCACGGGACGGGCTGGTGATGGGGGAGTGAGCTGGTGATCAGCCGACGGCGACGCGGTCGAACAGCCTGAGCATCTCGCCGAGCACCCGCACGCAGGCCCGCACGTCGGCGTCCGGCAGCCCGCCCTTGACCTCGCGCAGGACGGTGTGCTCCCGGGCGACGACGGCGGTGATCGCCGCCCGCCCCCCGGCGGTCGGCCGGATCAGCGGCGACCGCTGGTGGGCCGGGTTCGGGACGCTCCCCGCCAGACCGCGCGCCACGGCGTCGCTGACCGTCCGCTGCACGGACTGCCGGCTGACGGCCTGCGCGCGGCCCATCCGCGGAACGGTCATGGGCCCGCGCTTGTGCAGCAGGTCCAGGACGGCGCGGACGCCGACGGACGGTCCCTCGACGGCCTCGCCCTCCTCGACCTTGCGCTGCACCCGCCGGTAGAGCGGGCCGGCCGGCGTCCGGCGTCCCGCCGCTCACCGTCAACGGCGGCCTGGAACCGGCCGACCTGCGCGCCGCGGCCGGCCGGCGTCGTCGCCCACGGCTACGCCACCCTGGAGCGGCCGGAGGTCTTCGACGCGATCCTGCTGGACTTCCTGCGGTCCCTCTAACGCCCGGCCAGCTTCGACCTCCGGTACGAGTACGCGAAGTAGATCACCAGGCCCAGCGCGAACCACACGGCGAACCGCGCCCAGGTCTGCCACTGCAGGAACGTGATCAGCCAGAGCGAGAAGACGACCCCGACGGCCGGCACGAACGGCATCAGCGGTGTCCGGAAGGTCCGCGGCAGATCGGGCTGCCGGTAGCGCAGCACGATCACCGCGACGCACACCACCACGAACGCCAGCAGGATCCCGATGTTGGTCAGCTCGGCCGCCTCGCCGATCGGCAGGAACCCGGCGATGGCGGCCGACGCGAAACCGGCGATCCAGGTCACCCGCGTCGGCACGTGCCGGGTCGGGTGCGTCTTCGCGAACCACCGCGGCAGCAGCCCGTCCCGGGACATCGAGAACCACACACGGGTCACGCCCAGCAGGAACGTGAACATCACCGTCAGGATGCCGATGATCGCGCCCACCGCGATCACGTTCGCCAGGGCGTCGAGCCCGACCGACTCGAACGCCGTGGAGAAGCCGCTCTCCGGGTCGATCTCCGTGTACTTCTGCATGCCCGTCAGCACCAGGCACGCGGCCACGTACAGCACCATCGAGATCGCCAGCGAGTAGATGATCGCCTTCGGCATGTGCCGCTGCGCGTCCCTCGACTCCTCGGCCGCCGTGGACATCGCGTCGTAGCCGAACACCGCGAAGAACACGGTGGCCGCACCGGTGAACGCCCCGCCGAGGCCGTAGGGGAAGAACGGGTTGTAGTTCGCCGTGTCGATGTGGAACACCCCGACGCCGATGACCAGCAGCACCACCAGCACCTTCAGCACGACCACGACCATCTCGAAGCGGGCCGCGCTCTTGATGCCGAGGGTGAGCAGATAGGCGATGAACAGGCACAGCACCGCCGCGAACAGGTCGACCCGGTGGCCGTCGCCGGTGCCCGGCGCGCCCAGCATCCAGCTCGGCAGGTCGGCGCCGAGCTGGCCGATCAGGAAGTTGAAGTAGCCCGAGATGCCGATCGCGACCACCGCCACGATCGCCGTGTACTCCAGCAGCAGGTCCCAGCCGATGAACCAGCCCACCAGCTCGCCGAGCACCGCGTAGCCGTACGTGTAGGCGGAACCGGCCTTCGGGATGAGGCCCGCGAACTCCGCGTAGGACAGTGCGGCCGCCGCGCTCGCCACGCCCGCGATGAGGAACGACACCAGCACCGCGGGCCCGGCCGTGCCGTTGGCCACCGCGCCGGCGAGGGTGAAGATGCCCGCGCCGATGATGCCGCCGACGCCGATCGCCGTCAGCTGCCACAGCCCCAGGGACCGGTCGAGCCGGGGGCCCTCGGCGACTTCCGTCTCTTCGATGTGTTCGATGGGTTTGCGGCGGAGAATCCCCTCACCCATACGGAGCCGGGCCATGCGCCTCACCTCTTCGCGATCGCCAAACGGCTGACGGCGGATCATGATGACCCAGTCAGGCACCTGAGGGAAGGCGCCACGCACCGCTACGGCACGACCGTCACCGGCCAGCGTCCCGCCTTCACCAGCCGGATCGCCACCGAGCCGGCGAACCGGTGGCCGGCCTGCTCCGACGCGCCCACCACCACGGCGTCCGCCGTCAGGTCGTCCGCCGCCTTCACCAGCCCGCTGAAGGGATCGCCGCGGACGGTGTGGAACTCCCAGCGGACGTCGAACATCCCCTTGACCCGTTCGGCCGCGTCCCGGATCTGGGACACCAGGTCCTCGGCGATCTCGTCGGTGGTCGCCGCGACGGGCGCCCCCAGGGCCGCCGCCGCCGGCCCGGGCTGCACGTACACGAGGGCCAGCAGCGCGCCCTGCCGCCGGGCCAGGCCACCTGCGTAGGCCGCGGCGCGCAGCGAGGAGTCGGAGCCGTCCACTCCGACCACGATGACCTTGGGGCCGTCCGTGCCGCGCTCGAACTGGTGCGAGTGCTGTTCCGTCACGGCCCGAGGCTATCGGAAGGAGCACCTCCGCCCGCCCGGGGACAGTGCCCGGGGGGCGGCCCCCGGGGAGTCCTCGCCGGACACCGCCGCCCCCCTCCGGCACATCGGCCGCCCGGGTGCATTACCCGCCGCCGCCCGGTGTCGCTGCGGTGCGTCGGGGGCCGGCCGGGCGACTGATGAGTCATGAAGAAAGATCAGTCGCTCACCCGTCGAAAGGCTTTGATGGCCGGTGCCGGCGCCCTGGGCGCGCCCGCCGCCGCCGGTCTGCTGACGCCGGGCCCGGGCGGGGAGGCCGGCCCGCCCGCCGCACCCGCCCCGGGCCCCCCGGCACGCCGCCCGCGCGAGCCGTCCGCCTACCGCCTCCAGCCGCTGGCCGGACACGGCCCGCCGGCCGCCCCCGGCCGCCCCCCGGTCCGCCGTGCCCCCCTGCTGCGGCTGTCCGGCCTCGGCCGCGCCATGGTGCTGACCTTCGACGACGGCCCCGACCCGCGCTACACCCCGGACATCCTGCGCACCCTGCGCGAGTACGACGTGCGCGCGATGTTCTTCGTGTGCGGCGAGATGGCCGCCGGGCACCCCGGCCTGCTCACCGAGATGGCCGAGGACGGCCATGTCGTCGGCAATCACACCTGGTCCCACCCCCTGCTCACCCGGCTCTCCCGCGCCGCCGTCCGCACCGAGATGGAGAGCACCAGCGATCTCGTCGAGGAGGTGTGCGGCGCCCGCCCGCTGTGGTTCCGCGCCCCGTACGGCGCCTGGAACCGCGCCGCCTTCCAACTCGGCGCCGAACTCGGCATGGAACCGCTCGCCTGGACCGTCGACACCCTCGACTGGACCGAGCCCGGCACCCGCACCATCGTCGACCGGGTGGAGGGCGGCGCGGGCCCCGGCGTCGTGGTGCTCGCGCACGACGCCGGGGGCGACCGCTCGCAGAGCGTGCGGGCGCTGCGCGACTACCTGCCCCACCTGCTGGACGCCGGCTACCACCTCACCGTGCCGCGCCGGCACCAGGTGTGACCGCCGGCCGCCCGCCCGGTCGGGGCCCGCTCAGCGGACCTCGACCAGGCGGGCGAAGACGACGACGTTGCCGTCGTAGCCGTTCTGCTTGGAGAAGCCGCCCCCGCAGGTGATGACCCGCAGCTCCGGGACGCCCTTGGAGCCGTAGACGCGGTCGCCGGGGAAGTCGTTCTTGGCGAAGACCTCCACGCCGTAGATCTCGAACACCGCCGTCTTCCGGTCCTGCCGGACGACCTCGACCCGGTGCCCGCGCCGGAGCGCGCCGAGGCCGTAGAACACGGCGGGTCCGCGCTCGTTGTCGACATGGCCGACGACCACGGCGGTGCCCTTCTCGCCCGGCGACACGGCACCGGTGAACCAGCCCGCCAGATTGGGGTCCTCGGGGGGCGGCGCGTCCACCCAGCCGGCCGCGTCCAGACCGACCGGCGTCACCGGCGCGTCGACCTGGATCGCGGGCATCCTGATCCAGTCGGGCAGGCCGTACGGCAGCGCCGCAGGGGCGTTCGCGAAGGTGGCCGGAGTCGAGCGGCTGTCCGCGGCCGCCGCCGACGCGGGCTGCGGCGGACCCACGTCGAACTCTCCCGAGCCATTGCGGATGAGCGCGAGTCCGGTCAGCAGAACAAGCGCTATCACGCCCCACGGGGCACGCCTCCTCCGCCGGACCTCCTCTTCCTCCAGCTCGGAAAGGAACATGGTGTCATCCCCTCTCGACGCGGCCGTCGCCGTGTCGTTCAGCGCCTGGGAGAACGCTAGGACCACGGCGGGGAACCGGCGATCCGGGAGAGACGAACGGGTGGTCCCGGCCACCGCGCGTGCGCCATCCGAGGTGCCGCGCACCAAACTTTTCTGACGGTCCGTGACCTGCGGCGACATCGGATTGTGCGCTTGTCGCCGGGAGTCTGCCTCACCAGGACGGACCAGCGCCGACATGCGGGTCCGTGCACGGCGTCCGAGGGTTCTGCCGGGAGACGTTTTCTCGCCGATCGACCGGGGACGGGCCCCGGGGCGTCTTCCGCGGAGGATGACATGCGTAACTCTCGTGCCCTGGCGGTCGCCGCCGCGGCCGCCGCCGCACTCGGGGTCGCGGCCCCGGCGGCCGTCGCGGGGAACACCCCGAGCAACATCGTCTCCCTGCCCAGCGTCATCGCCCGTGGCGGGCAGATGACCATCACCGCGAACGGCTGCCCCGGGGGCGGCACCGTGAGCTCCGACGCCTTCCGCACCACCTCGCTGTCGCCGATCAACGGGGCGAGCCAGACCGCGCGGGGCTACGCGACGATCGACAGCAACGCCCGCCCCGGCACCTACGACCTCACCGTCCGCTGCTCCGGCCGGCGGCTGACCCGTCCGAACGCCTTCACCGTCATCGGCGGTGTCCGGGGCGGTCTCGGCGGCAGCAGCTCCACCGGGGCGACACCGACCGACATGGCCATCGGCGGCGGGCTGGTCGCCGCGGCCGTCATCGGCGGCGGCGTGTTCTGGGTGCGCCACCGCACCGAGAAGCGTTTCTGACCCGCCGCCCGGCGTCGCCGGAGCCGCTCGCACCCGTGGCGTTCGCCCCGGACCCCCGCGGGGGTCCGGGGCCTACGTCATGTGCGCGGCCCCGTCCGTGCCGCGCCGGCGCCGCCCGGCGGTGCCGGCGGAAGTACGCGTGTCGCCCATGGGGATCCTCCGGTTCCCGGGGAGCAGCCGCTGATCCGGCTCCGCTCGTGCCGGCCGCGCGCCCCGATGAGGCACACGCTAGGAAGAGCGGCGACGGCGCGCCATCGCAGTCGTGCGAACGGGGTAACGGGGTGGGCCGACCGGGGTACGGGGGCGGCGCGCCGTACGTCCCCGGCGGGCCCGCGACGGGCGGGGGCCGGTGCCGGCCCGCCCCGTGGCGGACCGTCGGTCAGCCCCTGGCGTCGGGGAAGAGATCCAGGAACGGCTCGTAGGAGGCCGTGACACCCCGGCTGTAGGGCGAGTCGAAGTCCCAGATCAGGAAGAGCAGGAAGGCGATCAGCGCGGAGAACAGCACGGCGAGCACCAGCTCGCGGGGGGTGCGGCGGATCTGCAGGGCGAGGATCATCCCGACGGTGATCACCGCCCCGGTGACGAGCCCGAACCACACCACGCCCGGCATCGTCGGGTCGGTCGCGTCCGCGCGGGCGTGGCGCGCCCGGTCCGCCTCGGCCACCTGGTCGATCAGCGGCTGGTAGGCCTGGGCCTCGAAGTCGGACCGCGGCTCGTAGTCCGTGACGGTCGCCCGCACCCGGTTCAGCAGCTGGGTGCCGCGCTCGGTGACCCGGCCCTCGTCGGTCATCGCCTTCCACTCGGTGGTGATGACGTGTCCGACATAGGTGTTGACATCCTCCCGAATGCGGTCGCGCACCTCGGGCGGGTAGACCCGGACCCGCTCCGCGATCTCGTGCAGGGCCTGCGCCTCCGCCCGCACATGGTCCTGGGCGGCGCTGCGGGCCTCCCAGACACCGGCGATGGCCAGGCCGAGCACGATGGCGTACACCACGCCGATCCACATCGTCATGTACTCGATGACGTCGGGCGTCTCGGAGGGGTCCTCGTCCTCGGACGCGGCACGGTGCCGAAGCAGGGTGATGACGACCACCAGGGCGCAGGCGGCCAGCATCGCGAGGGTGAGAACAAGCCATTCCGGCAACGGATGCCTCCAGGTCAGCGGGGGCGCAGCGCGGCGACGGCGAGCAGCGCGGGCACGGTGATGAGCAGGACGTAGGTGACCGGCGACTGACCGCCCCGCGAGGACCGGCCGCGCGGCGGGGTGCGGTAGCGCGGATAGCTCACCGGGGTCACGGTCGGGCGCGGGGACGGCTTGGCCGGCGGCGCGGGCTTCGGCTTCGGCGGCGGCGCGGGGGCGGACGTCGGGGGCGGGGGCGGGGGCGGAGGTGGTGCGGGAGCCGCGGCCGGTGGGGGTGGCGGTGCCGGTGCCGCGGGCCGGGGCGGCGGCTCGGGCCGCGGGGTGGGCGCCGGTTCCGG
>NZ_JBHMCY010000136.1:0-6684 GCF_042430725.1 Streptomyces cinereospinus
CATACGACCGGCGATCCGCACCAGCACCCGCCATCACACACCACTCCCCGTGAAGTCACGCGAAAAAGTCACGCACAAAGAAAGAAACCGAAGGGACGCGTCCGCGACCGGCTCAGCGGAACCGCGCCGCGTCGAAGTTGGCGGCCGCCATCTGCTGCCGCGCGTTGTCACCCTGCTCCTGGTCACCCGAGCCGAACGCCGAGTCCATACCCGACTGACCACCCAGGATCGCCGACAGCGACCCGTTCAAGTCCGCCGTGATCTCATCAGCCCGCGCCTTGAACTGGTCGAACATCGCCCGGCCCGTACCGTTGAACTTCCCCTCCAGCGGCTGCGCCGCCTGCACCAACTGCCGGATCAACGAGCCGAGATCATCACTCGACCCCCGCGAATCACGCATCAGCGCCGCCAGCGTCTGCGCACCCATGTCGAACTTCATGCGGTACTCGCCTCCCCCATCCCTGGCCGTGGTCGGTCTCATCGAACGTACCCCATCTCTACCAACCCCCCGATCGCTCACGCAATCGAGAGACGACCGCAGTTACGAAGGCCGTACAGAGCCATGACCGACGCGTGCGTCAGCGCGCGGCGGACTGGGCCGTCGGGCCCTCCCGGCAGATGAGAAGCAGGGCGCGGTCGTCGTTGACGTCCTTCGCGACCGCCTCGATGAGGTGCCAGGCGGCCCCCTGGAAGCCTCCGACGACATAGCGGTCGGCCTCGCCGGTGAGCCGGTCGATGCCCTCGACGATGTCGCGGTCGGAGGTCTCCACCAGGCCGTCCGTGAACAGCATCAGTACGTCGCCGGCGCGGAGCGAGCCCTTCACGGGGTCGAACTGGGCGCCGTCGTAGACCCCCAGGAGCGGCCCCTCGGCCGCCTTCTCCTCCCAGCGGCCGCTGCCCGCGCTCAGTTGCAGACCCGGCGGATGGCCCGCGGAGTACAGCTCGTAGTCGCCGGTGTCCAGGTCGAGGACGAGGTGGATGGAGGTGGCGAAGCCCTCCTCCCAGTCCTGCCGGAGCAGGTATCCGTTGGCGGCGGGGAGGAAGGCGTGCGGGGGCAGGCTGCCCAGGAGGCCGCCGAAGGCGCCGGACAGGAGCAGGGCGCGGGAGCCGGCGTCCATGCCCTTGCCGGAGACGTCCGTGAGGACGACCTCCAGGGTGCGGCCGCCGTTGGTGCGGGCCGCGACCACGAAGTCGCCCGAGAAGGACTGGCCGCCCGCCGGGCGCAGCGCCATCTCGTGGTGCCAGCCCCGCGGCAGTCTCGGCAGCTTGCTCTGCACCCGGATGCGTTCGCGCAGGTCGAACAGCATCGTGCCGCCGCGCCGCCAGGGCACGCCGACGCGGCTGCGGAACTGGGCGATCAGCAGGCCGAAGAAACCGCAGGCGGCGACGGTCAGGACGACCCCGGGCGTCACCCGCGACGGGCCCTCCGTGTACGGGCCGAGCTGTACCGACTCCACGATCAGGGCCGCGGCGGCGGCCGCGTACAGACCGAGCAGGCTGGCCGGCCGCAGCACCAGCCCGCCGGCGACGATCGGCAGGACCAGCACGGCCGGGGCGCACCACACCGAGTTGGCGAGCGTACCGGCGGTGATCAGGGGGATGGTGAACAGCAGGCCGGCCAGCGCGACCCAGTCGGAGCCGTCGCCGCGGAAGTAGTCGACGGCGTTTCTGCGCAGGCCGACGCGGGCCCGGTGCCACCTCATCTTCCACCGGGCCGTGAACGTATCGGCCGCCGCGCGCCGCTCTCGTCCTGCTGCCATCAGTTCGGGACCCTATCCATCGGACCAGCCGCTTGGCACGGGAGGTCCCACTTGTCCCCCGTCCGAGGCCCGGCCGCGCGGTGAACCGCGCGTCAGAGCGCCCCGCCGCCGGCCCGGGGGCCGCGGGGAAATTGCCTCGCCCGTCCCCCGGTGCCCTGGTAGGCATGGGAGCATGGCGACTGACTTCCCGGCCGGCCCGGAGACCGGGCCGCGGGTGCTGCGAGCGGACGACTGGGACAGGTGGTACGACAACCTGATCCGCGCCTTCGGCGGCGTCCCGGAGCCCTCCGAGGAGCGGGAACTGTGGAACTCGCTCGTCGAGTTCGACCGTTCGCTGGGTGTCTGGGAAGGCGACGCGTGCGTGGGGACGGCGGGGGCGTTCAGCTTCCGGCTGACCGTGCCCGGCGGGGCCGCGGTGCCCGCGGCGGGCGTGACGACGGTGTCGGTGGCGGCCACGCACCGCCGGCGCGGGGTGCTGACGTCGATGATGCGGCGGCAGCTGGACGACATCCGGTCCTGGGGCGAGCCGCTGGCGGTGCTCACCGCGTCCGAGCCGGCGATCTACGGCCGGTTCGGGTACGCCGCCGCGACCCACTCGCTGAGCGCCGAGATCGACACCGGCCGGGTCCGGCTGTCGGTGCCGGCCGGCGCCGACGGCGTACGCCTGCGGTACGCGGTGCCCGCCGAGGTGCTCGGCGCGTGCGAGGAGGTGTACGCCCGGCTGGTGCCGGCGCGGCCCGGGATGCTGGCGCGCCGGCCCGGGTGGGAGCGGCTGGGGCTGCTCGATCCGGAGCGCGGGCGGGACGGGGCGTCGCCGTTGCAGTGCGTCCTGGCGGAGCGGGGCGGCGAGGCCGTGGGGTACGCGCGGTTCCGGGTCCGGCCCGAGTGGGGGGTGGCCGGGCACGACGGCACGGTCGTACTGGAGGACGTGGCGGCGCTGGACCCGGCGGCGGAGGGGGCGCTGTGGCGGTTCCTGTTCGACATCGACCTGACGACGACCCTGACCGTGCGGGGGCGGCCGGTCGACGAGGCGTGGCAGTACCAGGTGTCGGACATCCGGCGGTGCCGGACCCGGCTGCGGGACGGGCTGTACGTGCGGCTGGTGGACGTCGGGGCCGCGCTGGAGGCGCGTACGTACCAGGCGCCGGTGGACGTGGTGCTGGAGGTGGCGGACGACTTCTGCCCCTGGAACGCGGGGCGCTGGCGGCTGTCGGGGGACGCGAAGGGGGCGGTGTGCGCGCGGACGCGGGACGCGCCCGACCTGGCGCTGTCCATAAGGGAGCTGGGGGCGGCGTACCTCGGCGGGGTGAGCCTGGCGGCGCTGGCGGCGGCCGGGCGGGTGCGGGAGATCCGGGCCGGGGCGCCGGCCGAGGCGGCGGTGGGGTTCGGCAGTGCCGTGGCGCCCTGGCTGCCGCACGGGTTCTGACCGGCGGGCCGGGTCAGGCGCGCTGGCAGGCGGGGCACCAGAAGAGGTTGCGGGCGGCGAGGCCGGCGGTGCGGATCTCGCCGCCACAGATGTGGCAGGGCCGGCCGGCCCGGCGGTAGACGTAGACCTCGCCCCCGTGGTCGTCGACGCGGGGCGGACGGCCCATCGCCTCGGGGGTGTGCTCGGGGCGGACCGTGTCGATGCGGTTGTCGCGCACGCCCTGGCGCATGAGGGCCACCAGGTCGGTCCAGATCGCCTCCCACTCGGCGGGGGTGATGTCCCGGCCCGGGCGGTAGGGGTCGATGCGGTGCCGGAAGAGGACCTCGGCCCGGTAGACGTTGCCGACGCCGGCGATGACCTTCTGGTCCATGAGCAGGGCGGCGATCGTGGTGCGGCTGCGGCGGACGCGGGCGTAGGCCGCGGCGGGGTCGGCGTGGTGGCCGGTGCGCAGGGGGTCGGGGCCGAGGCGGTCGTGCACGGCCTGCTTCTCGGCGTCCGTGATCAGGGCGCAGGTCGTGGGACCGCGCAGGTCGACGTAGCCGGCCGGGTTGGCCAGGCGCAGGCGGACCGTGTCGGTGGGCGGGGGCGCGGGGGCGTCGCCGAAGGCGACCTTGCCGAACAGGCCGAGGTGGATGTGGACCCACTCGGTGGGCCGGAAGCCGAGGAAGAGGTGCTTGCCGTGGGCGTCGGCGGTGTGCAGGGATGAGCCGTCGAGGAGGGCCGCGGCGTCGGAGAACTTGCCCTGGGGGCTGGTGACGGTCACCGGTCCCTGGCCGGTGAACCGGGCGGCGTAGTCCTGCGCCAGCCGGTGGATCGTGTGCCCCTCGGGCATGTGCGGCTTCCTTCCCTCCCGTCGCCCCTCCCCTCGGCCGTGGCCGCCGGGCACGGGCGGAGCGGGACCCGGTGCGGTGCCCGGGCCCCGGCGGGGGCCGCGTCCCCCGCTCCCCTGCTGTTTCCCTCGCTGCTTCGCGCCGCCCTACTGCTGCGGGTGGTGCGCCGGGACGGGCGGCAGGTCGCCCGTCGTCTCGTACGCCGAGAGCATCCCGATGCGGCGGGCGTGGCGCTCCTCGTCGGAGAACGGTGTGTTCAGGAAGGTCTCGACGAAGGTCGTCGCCTCGTCCAGCGTGTGCATGCGGGCGCCGACCGCGACCACGTTGGCGTTGTTGTGCTGCCGGCCGAGCGCCGCCGTCTCCTCGCTCCAGGCCAGCGCCGCGCGGACGCCCTTGACCTTGTTGGCGGCGATCTGCTCGCCGTTGCCGGAGCCGCCGATCACGACGCCGAGCGAGTCGGCGTCGGCGGCGGTGCGCTCGGCGGCGCGGAGGCAGAAGGGCGGGTAGTCGTCCTGGGCGTCGTAGATATGGGGGCCGCAGTCGACGGGGTCGTGGCCGGCCGACTTGAGCCACTCGACGAGGTGGTTCTTGAGTTCGTAGCCGGCATGGTCGGAGCCGAGGTACACGCGCATGGGACGAGTGTGACATGCGCCGGGCGGGGCAGCAGGGCCGGGTGGCGGCACGGAAAAATGTCAGGGACACCACCGAACCTCAGGGAAACCTCAAGTAACGATCCGGAATCAAAGGTTCAAGAATTCGTTCGCCTCCGATTCACTGGTCCGACTCGTACGCTGCTCGTACGGGAATCTGCTCACCCGGCGCAAAGGAAATCCGTCCCATGACTTCGCAGCCGACCCTGACGAAGCCCGGAGACCACGGTGGAACCGGCGATCCCGGTCCCGGAACAGGCCTCCAGGCAGGGCTGAAGAACCGCCATCTGTCGATGATCGCCATCGGAGGCGTCATCGGCGCCGGACTCTTCGTGGGGTCCTCCTCCGGTATCGCCACCGCCGGTCCCGGCATCCTCCTGTCGTACGCGCTCGTCGGCACGCTCGTGGTGCTGGTGATGCGCATGCTCGGCGAGATGTCCGCCGCCAACCCGGCCTCGGGCTCCTTCTCCGCCCACGCCGACCGGGCGCTCGGCCCCTGGGCCGGCTTCACCATCGGCTGGCTGTACTGGTTCTTCTGGGTAGTGGTGCTCGCCGTGGAGGCGACCGCCGGTGCCGTGATCCTCGAAGGCTGGATCCCCGCCGTACCGCAGTGGGCCTGGGCGCTCATCGTGATGATCGTGCTGACCGGGACGAACCTCGTCTCCGTCGGCTCCTACGGCGAGTTCGAGTTCTGGTTCGCCGGCATCAAGGTGGTGGCGATCGGCGCGTTCATCGTCATCGGCGGGCTCGCCGTCCTCGGTGTGCTGCCGGGCGCGGACAGCGAGCAGGCCGGCCTGGCCAACCTCACCGACCACGGCGGCTTCCTGCCCAACGGGCCCGGGGCGATCCTCACCGGTGTGCTGCTCGTCGTCTTCTCCTTCATGGGCAGCGAGATCGCCACCCTCGCCGCCGGCGAGTCGGAGGACCCGCAGCGAGCCGTGACCAAGTCGACCAACAGCATCATCTGGCGCATCGCCGTCTTCTACCTGGGCTCGATCCTGGTCGTCGTGTCCCTGCTGCCGTGGAACGACCCCGCCATCGCGGAGAAGGGCTCCTACGTCGCCGCGCTGGACTCGCTGGGCATCGCGCACGCCGGTCAGATCATGAACTTCATCGTGCTGACCTCGGTGCTGTCCTGCCTCAACTCCGGCCTCTACACCGCCTCCCGCATGGCCTTCTCGCTCGGCCGGCGCGGTGACGCGCCCCAGTCCTTCGCGCGGACGACCGGCCGGGGTGTGCCGCGGACGGCGATCCTCGTCTCGGTGGTCTTCGGGTTCGTGGCCGTCTTCTTCAACTACGAGTTCCCGGACTCCGTCTTCCTCTTCCTGGTCAACTCCTCCGGTGCCGTGGCCCTGTTCGTCTGGCTGGTGATCTGCTTCTCCCAGCTGCGGATGCGGAAGATCATCGAGCGGGAGGCGCCGGAGAAGCTGGTGGTGCGGATGTGGCTGTACCCCTACCTGACCTGGGCCACCGCCGCACTGATCGTCTTCGTGCTCGGCTACATGCTGACCGACACCGAGCACGACGGCCGCCAGACCGTGCTGCTGTCGCTGCTGGTCGCGGCGCTGGTGCTCGCCGTCGCCGCGGTCCGCCAGCGGACCGGGAAGCGCGCCGCGCTCCGGGCCGGGGCGGGGACCACCGAGGTGCGGGGCTAGAGACAGCGCCCCCGGGCTGCACGCAGGAGAGCTTCCCGCCGCGGTGACCTCACAGCGGCGGGAAGCTCTCTGCCACGTTCTCGTGGAACAACCGTGCCGGGTCCCCGACGGCCGGCCGGTGCCGGGTGCCGGCCCGGTACGACTTCCCTCGCGCGTCCAGGCCCAGCAGCCGGGCGTGCCACGGGACGCCGTCCAGGGCCCCTGCCGCTCGGCACGGACAACGAGCCGGTGGCGCCGGGCGGCGACGGGCTGCCCAGGGGCGGCCCCGCCCGTGACCTGCTGCCGCTGGGCGCGGCCGGGGCGGCGCCGGGCGCGGCGGGCGCGGCGGGTCTGCGGTGGTCCCGGCGGCAGCCGGCCCGGGGC